>JAGLSB010000462.1 GCA_023135955.1 Bacteroidales bacterium
CCAGTAACTAGTAACTAGTAACCAGCAACTGGTTTGTTATTAACTTTTTATAACGGGATATACTACATAAGTTTATATCCCGTTATTTTTTTATATTTTCGCTCAAAATTGCAGTAACAATGAATATTTTAACGATTTTACAGGTCATCACTTCCGAGACCACAGATTTAGCATCAACAGGAACAAGTGAAGAAACATTTCTGACTCTGGCCATGAAGGGCGGTTGGGTTATGCTTCCAATTATTATTCTCTCAATAGTAGCTGTTTACATATTTTTTGAAAGATATTTCGCTATTAAAAAAGCGCAGAATATCGACATGAACTTTATGAACCGCATCAGAGATTATATAATGGACGAAAAAATTGATGCAGCAAAGTCATTATGCCTTTCTACAAATAATCCTGTTGCTCGAATGATTGAAAAGGGAGTTGATCGATTGGGACGTCCTCTACCAGATGTTACAGCCGCTATAGAAAATGTAGGGAGATTAGAGGTATATAAATTAGAGAAAGGACTTCCAACCCTTGCAACAGTTTCAGGTGGGGCTCCAATGATTGGTTTTCTTGGAACAGTAATCGGCATGGTTCAGGCTTTTATGGAGATGTCTACTTCAGGAAATAATATTGATGTCTCTCAACTTTCTCAGGGTATATATACAGCACTCATTACTACAGTTGCCGGACTAATTGTAGGTATTATTGCCTATTTTGCCTACAATACTCTTGTAGCTAAAGTGGAGAAAGTAGTAAACAACCTCGAAGCCAGTACTACGGAATTTATGGATCTTCTTAATGAATCGGTGTAGGAAGGAAAGAGGGGAAGAGGTTATGGAGTTATGGAGTTATGAAGCTAAGAAGTTATGCAGTTATGCAGTTAAGAATTGAATCTTTGGAATAAGCGACTATCCAACCTCCACCCTTTAGGGGGTTCCGATAGCTATCGGAAGAGGGGGGTAGAAGAGGTGAGGATGTGATGAAGTGAGGAAGTGAGGAAGTGAGAAGTGAATGAAGTAGAAAGTATCAAGAATAGTGTTTATGAGAATCAGATCAAAACATAAGGTAAGTGTAAATTATAGTATGTCGGGGATGTCAGACATTGTCTTTCTGTTACTGATATTCTTTATGCTTACATCTACCCTGATTGCTCCAAATGCTTTAAAACTTCTTTTTCCACAACAGGGACAAACCGCAATTACAATACGTCATATCCCAATAATCGAATTAAAATCGGATGGTAAAGTTTCCTTAGATGGCAGGATTATTGCATTTGAGAATCTTGAAGTCTTACTTATCAATAAACTTGTGGGACAGGAAGATCCTACTGTTACTTTTATTATTGAAGGAAAGGCTACAGTTAGAGAAACTGTAAATGTTATGAATATAGCTGCAAAGAATAATATTAAAGTTGTTCTAAAAGAGAAATCCTGATGGCAATTAAAAGCAGGAATAAAAGAAATATCAATTTCTCTATGTCTGGAATGTCGGACATAGTTTTTCTATTATTGATCTTTTTTATGATTGTTTCTACACTAATTACACCCGGACTGCAAGAGGTTGAATTACCAATGAGTAATAATCAGACTGTTGCCTCACCAGAGCTTAGTGTCACAATATCTAAGGATTTAAAATATTTTATTGAAGGTGAGGAAATTAATTACGATTTACTTGAATCAAAACTCATCCAACTTCTGGCTGGGAAAACCGATAATCCTACTGTAAGATTGAATGCTGACGAAAACCTGGCATGGGATCAGGTGATGCAATTCATCGATATCGCAAAGAGAAATAAGTTAAGAGTAATTCTTGGTACACGACCAATGTAATCATGGCTAAGCTCAACAGGAACGGACTAATAGGAACGACGATATTTCATTTAATTATCGCCTTCTTACTAATATTCTTCGGATTTAGTTTTCCTGATCCGCCACCTGACGAAGAAGGTATTCTTGTAAATTTTGGAATTGATGATACCGGTTATGGTTCGGTTGAGCCTGCCGGTGATGATTTACAAGCTGGAGAAGCAATTACAGAAGAGGCTGTTGAAGAAACAGTAGAAGAACCAACTGAAGTACCGGTCGTTAGCCAACCGGTTGTTGAAGATCCGGTTGAGGTAGTTCAGGATTATGAAGAATCGCCGGTAAAAGAAAATAAACCCAGTCTGGAAGAAATCAGACAGCAGGAAATTGAAAAGGAAAGAGAGATAGTGGAAGACAGAATAGAAAAGGAAAAAAAGATTGAAGAGGAGAGAATAAGACAAGAAAGGCTGGAAAAAGAACGTATTGATGAAGAACGTCGTATTCAGGCTGAAGAAATAAGAAAAAGAGGAGAAAGTGCATTTGGTGGAAATAAGGGAGTCGGTTCTGAAAATGGTTCCGAAGGAATTACAGAGGGAGATGGAAATCAAGGTAGCCTAACCGGTCAACCTGGTGCCGATAATTATGGCGATGGAGGTGGATTAGGAGATGGAATCTCATACGGACTCGGAACAAGAAAGGTTAGAGGCAGTCTTCCAACACCCAATGTAGCAGCTTGTACGGTTACAAGTAAAATTATTATACAGGTACAGATAGATGTTGATAGTGAAGGGAATGTTGTAAGTGCAAGAATTGAAGACAGTACTTTCCAGGTTGATTGCATCGATGAGGCTGTATTAAAAGCAGCCCGTAGTGCAAAATTCACAAAATCGGAGCTCTACCGGCAAAGGGGGTGGATAAAGTATATTATTGAACCGTA
>JAGLSB010000463.1 GCA_023135955.1 Bacteroidales bacterium
TTATTGTGAAATCTATTAGGAAGCCATATCATTTTTATACATAATTTGCTACCTGTTGTGTAGTCTTTTTTTTAGGACGGGACACGCTGTATACGAGACCCGTACTGCCTGTCCTGAATTTATTTCGGGATGCAATGGCTTAAGAGGCGTACTCCGTCAGTTTTTACTGGCGGAGCTGTCTATTCAATTGTAGGGCGTTTTTATTTTATCGAATAATTTGTCCCTGGTCCTATTCCATATTTCTCGATTAGATTCTTCTTAATCAACTCTGGCAAAATACGTATAACAGTCGGATTCGGAATGTCAAGTTTTTTAGCAATCTCACCTGATTTACAACCTGCATTGTTTCCAATAAAAGTTAAAATGGATTTTTCCCGTGGTGACAACCTTGTTTCAACACCTTTACTTTCAAGCTTTATCATTAACTGTTTTTCAATTTCTTTCAAGGTATGAGCTGTGGTCAGAATAGCTAAAAGCTAGGGTTTATTTCAATAATATCAACTATTTCACTGATTATGCATACTTTTTCGACTATTAGTCGATTATCTGTGCATTATTTGCTATTCTTTCTCTGTAAATATAAATTAATGGATATTCTTGAACAATCATATAAAGAAAACCCTAATGACATTGATGAGGCATATTATAATTATAAATGTATTTTATATAACAGCCTACCGGAACATTTGAAAAATGAAGTTAATAGTCCTGATTACTATCATGATTTTGCAAATGACTTTGATGATGCATCAAATTTGTTCCATACAAAGGAAAATGGTAAAAATTGGTCAGAACCATATGTCAAAGAGGGAAAAGATATTGGTCGGAATGATCCTTGTCCTTGTGGTAGTGGTAAGAAATACAAAAAGTGTTGTCTAAATAAAAAAATTAATTAGGCCCCATCTCTCCTGTTTTCCGAAAAAGACACCCAAGTAGGAAATTAGCAATTATGATCAGAATTAAAGTAATCTAAAGATTAAAGTTAAAATTCTATCTGATTGAATATGTGAATCATACGTTTTTGAAATATTGATTTACCCCAATTTTATAATTTAGACGGGACACCCGAAAAACTATATAAAATAGCGTTAAATACCATGTTATTAGCTAGTTAACATTTTTGCATTGAAATTTGTTCGGAAAACAGGAAAAAGTGTTGTCTAAATAAAAAAATTAATTAGGCCCCATCTCTATTCCATCTCTCTATTCATGTCATCAAACTTTTCCAATAAATGTTGAACAAGCTCACGAGCTGTTTCAATATCCATCCCGACCTTTTGGGCAAGAGCTTCTACATCCGGTTTTCCTCCTGCATTTATTTCCGGCATAACAAGTGCCATTAATGCATTTAGCTTAGAAATATCCTCCTTCGACTCCTCTGAGGGAGTTATAGTGAATTTCCCTTCATATTCATTCAATACTATCTTTTTCTTTAGGATGTCACCGGCTGTTTTAACCATAGTTGTCTGCTTCTTACGTATATTTGTAATTCCAGGGGAATACAATAAGAACTGTTCACTGGAAAAAACATCTACCATATTAAAAAAATCGGTAGCCGGTTGCTCTATAATCATCCATATTATTCAAATTTAAAGATTAATAATGTCTTTCCGAACCCTTGTAAAGCTAAGTTAAAACAATGCATCCATTGAAACACCAATAGCGTTTAACGAGCTCGAATGACTGTTCGATTTTAATCCAAATGTAGTTACAATGGTAAGGAATATTGATTTCCTTGTGTTAGTCCTGGTTTTGAAAACATCTATTTTCCTTCGCAGCTCTTCTGCGTAGCTTTTATCAATTGTAAATTCTGATTGATAAAATTTCATTTCACACAGATTTATTACCATGTCTTTCCGATCAATCAGCATATCTATCTGCACACCTGTTTCTTTGCTGTTTTTACCGGCTTTGTACTCCCAGGGGGCCTCATTTGATTGAATTTTATCTATCCGCAAATGATACTTAATCTTCTCAATATGCTTCAAACAGATACCTTCAAAACTATGTCCGGACCATGCCTTGAATTTTGAGCCAGTTTGCATTTTAATCCAGTAAGCATTCCCAGTCTTTCTCTTTCCAATTGGCGCAATCCAATACAGGTGAAATAGTGTAAATTCATCTGAAAGTATAAATCTTGCATCATTGGAATTCTTCCCAAATGGAATATAGGACTCAATAAAACCTGACTCTTCCAGTTCTCTGATAATATTCGATGCTGTTCCTCCTGACTTCAACTTCATCACGCTTAAAATCTCTTTACGATTTAGTCCCTTTCGCTTTCCTGCTAAGACCTCAACCACTTTTTCATGTAAGTCATTATTATCAAAAAGTGAAGCAAATAATTGATCATACTCATTACGAAATTCAGCATAATCTGAAAATACCAAATCGTCAATTATTTGTGCTGCCGATAAGCCCTTTTGCACAAAAGACCAATAATATGGGACTCCTCCAATAGCCATATATAACTGAAGAATTTGATAATGATCCAAATTCTTTATTTTTCGCATTCTCAAATAATCTTCTATTTCAGTCAGCGTAAATGGAAGCAATCTGATTTGCTGAGTTAAACGATTATGTAAACCACCCTTTGAATCAACGACGTGCTGTATCATCCATGAAGCAGCAGAACCACTAACAATAAGGATTAAATCCTTTTTCTTTGAGGCATAACTATTCCAAAAATGTTCAAGTTGCTTCAGAAATCCGGATCTCGATGAATTTAACCAGGGTAGCTCATCCAGAAATACAACTTTCTTTGCTTTACCCTTTTTACTTTCCAGGAAGTTCTTCAACATTGAAAATGCCTCTTGCCATGAAGCTGGGGATTTAACAGGAATATCTATCTTCAAAGCTTCACACATTGAATTTGCAAAATTATCCAGCTGCTCCTGTAAACTTGCATTGTAAATGCCAATTAATTCAAAGCCTATCCTTTCTCCAAAAAACTCTCTGATTAAAAAAGTCTTTCCTATTCTTCTCCTCCCATAAACAGCAATAAACTCAGCCTTGTCAGATTCCAGTGCCCGCTTTAGTTTTTGCAGTTCTATCTGTCTTCCGGCAATATTTTTTAACATATTGGCTGTTTTAAATATTTTATATTTAGCCAAATATAATCTTTTTTATTCTTTCTGGCTATTTAAATATATTTTAAATTAGCCATCTATTAATTTTCTATAACCTTACGGCTAATATAATGAAACTCCTCGCAGCAAGCTGACGAGGTATCTCAATGGAATATTTTATTTTCCATACGCACCAAGGTGCGGGGAACCGGTTCCGTTAACTGTTGCCACACCTTCCTTCTCTAACTCCCCAAAAGGAATTAGGTCAACCTGAGTTTTGTCTTTCCAGATGAGAACAAAACCATTCTCTTTATATGGGACAAATCCTTATACTTCGATTAAGTAATTTTTCAGCTCATCAAAAACATAACTGTCCTTAATCATTATTCCAAAATCGATGTCGCTGGTTGCCCTTTTTGGTGGCTTCTCATGAACTCCCCGCATCCAGACATCCCTGGCAGTAGCTCCAACCAGGTAAAAATCAATTCCGAATTTACTGAATCCACGTTCTAGTGCTTCGAGTATTACTTTGTAGTTTCCCTCGCTCCGGATTTTATTAAAGGGTATTGTCAATAAGTTGCTCATATATCTTTTGTGCTGTTTCTATACATCTTCTGTTACCCGTGGCCAATAAATCCGCATAAGCTACTATAGGTCGAACAACATTTTTGAAGGGGTTTTTGTCTTTCCAGAATTTCTCATAAACAATGATATTTCCATCAGGGTCAGGTAGTAATCTATACTCTTTTATCAGATTTGCCTTTTTTTCATTGGTATATAAAGTCAGGATTTCCGGCTGAAGGTAATCTGTATAGATATTCCCGGCACCTTCACCACCCCATTGAGTATGGGTTCTTTCCATATTTAAATCTTTCCATTTAATAAACTCATTTGGATTATTAAATCTGAAATTACCAATATATAATGTTGGCTTGAGCTTTTCTGTATATGCTGTAACCCACTTTTGTAATAACTCTTTTCTATTTGTTAGTTTTAGTTCCTTTTCGTTGACTCTTAAGGTATATCCCTCTTCAATCAGACCTTCGTGGATAAGTTTGACATTACCAATAGCAATGCCGGCATTTCTTGCAATCTCCCGATAAGTATCATTTATCTCATTTTCGTTAGTTAAGAAGAGGAATATTGCCTTTAGTCCCGCTTTTGTAAATGCCCTGCCATGCTTCTCTGGTTGGAGATATTTATTTCGTTTTCCTTCTATCTTTAAAAGGAAATTCTCAGTTTCTAAATTTATGTTCCCATTCATTTCAATATATGCTATTCCGTGCTCCACAAGCGCATCCTTTATTTTTGGAAACAGGTTTTCTGCGATTACAAGGAATGGTTTATACTCTTCTGCCAGGTTAAATATCTGGTGAAGCTGAAATTCCCTGAGTTCCTTTTTTATTTCTACACAAAAGTACTACCCAAAAGAATACTCAATCAAATTAAAAAATAATATAAAGAATTATGAGGATTAAAACCAGGATTCCAGACCAGAGTCGGACATCTTTTGCTCCGTTAAATTTACCTTTGGTAACAACTGCCAGCGGACTCTCCCATGTATAGTTCTCGATTACTTCGGCCGGTGGTTTAGGTGTATAGTGGCTCACAGTAAAATAGATTGTAGTACAAATTACAAACAGCCACCATGCCTGCATCATAAA
>JAGLSB010000464.1 GCA_023135955.1 Bacteroidales bacterium
ATTTGCTCCTGTAATACTAAAGCCCTTTGCCTTGCCTTCGAGGGGAACAATCATACGCACCGGAATCCGAAAATCTTGTCCAGGCCACCATTCGGCGACATTGATTTCGATTAACTTCTGTCGCGTCGTGCCTGTCACCTCGTCCACATGCCAATCCTGCAGCGTTTTTATATCCAACGTGCTTTCGTCGAGTATCTCTTCGATATTGAATAATGGGTCTACTGTGGTCTTTTTGTTCTCTGATTGAATTCTGTTTTGTGCAACTATAATTGAAACACAAAGTAGAAAAAGTAAAATTAATCTGAATCTTTTCATGTTTTTTGTTTATTTAATTGTTAAAATATTCACGTTTCTCGTAAATATGTAATTTAAGAAACTATTTAGAATTTTTGTTTTTTCCATTTCGGCTGCTTTTTTAAGCTTGGGCATAACATAGATATAAAAAGCATTGCTGAGTACACCATCTGCCTGCTCTAACCAGGCAGTAAGGTCGGCTGCACCTTGCTCTACTTCAACTTCAATTGTTACAGCCTGTTTTGAATTGTCAACGTCGATGGTATATTGCACCGATTGAAAAGGGGCTGTTTCTAACGTTCCCGAGTTGCTGTCGCCCCCTGTAGGCGCGACGTAATTATCGGTAGTACAAAGCGTTGTACAAATTAAAATTTGTGCAATTATTGTTACAACAAGCTTGAATCCTTTTATTGCTTTCATATTAATTTTATTGCTGTTCATTGCTACCTCAAATTACCTTTCGGCAAATCATTCACATTATTTTTGAGCACAATAGAAATAACAGCATATTTCTTTGCAAACCGTTCTGCTTCTGCCATCGTTTTAAGCACCGGCAAACCATAGGGCATCCAGTCACTTCCGGGATACCAATAATCCCCCTTTACATCGTATGCACCTCTGAAACTATCCAAACAGCAAACACCTTGTTTTATTAACTCCTCAGTTTGTTCCACGCCTCCTTTAACCCCATTGTCGGCAGGCATTAGATTTATCTCAGATGGACTTCCATTAACAAAAATGCTGCTATCAAAGCGATGATTGTTTAGCCCTTCCTCTCCGTTGTAACTTATTCCACTCACAAAAGAGCTATTGCCGGAACCCGTAATATTACCTTGAATTGTCCCTCTATCCACCACAGGAATGAGCCAATTCTTATCACGCTCGGGGTGTAGTAAGCCTTTTCTCTTTTGTTTATTATGTGTTGTTTTCTCCCTTGGCCCAATACGATCAACAAAGCCCTCTGCCAAGTTATTAAGCACATTCCAGTCATCAATAGGTGGAAAATCAAGCTCCATAGTGCCTTTTCTTTCGGAATGATCCATCACGTTGCGAATAATTTCCGCCGGCGTTTCATTATACGCCGTTGTATTGTTGTAAACATTAAAGAAGCCATAGCCTTCGATACTTAAAGCGCGCATGGTATGCCAAATCACATTATGGTGTACGTTCAGTTCCTTACCAGCAATATCTATACGTACAGCATTTCCATTGACATTGTGAAACCAATTGTGATGTACCTCGGCATAGCGTTGCGATTTAGAGGGGAAATAGATGCCCGAAGCATCGGTATTGTATCGCCCACCATTAAAAATGTGATTGTATGAAAACTCTGAATTAAGCGATTGCATTTCGCTTAAATCGGGCACAATTCTTACCGCATCGGAAGGGTTATTAAAGAAGGTATTTTTAGTTATTTGATAGTTTTCTTCAGCATCTACCTGCAAGGGCCTGCGCTCAAAAGTGGCATGGCGATTATTCTCCATAAAAACAGAGTTGTGAACACGTATGTCAGCACCTTTTAAGTGCAGAGCAGATTGCATTGCTCCAGCAAATAAACATTTTTCAAATTGAATGTCCGACCCGGCAATATAAATTGGCTTGTTCTCCATATCTCCTTGTTTGCGGTCAATATGTAGCAAGTCGCTGTTTATGTATGTGAAATGGATATTCTCAAAACGGATTGTGTTATTTTCACCTGCTAAACGAACGGATCCTGCCATGAAATCAATACCTTCTATTCTAAGATCTGAAATCGCTTCGTCTTCATTAATGCAGTAATCAGCAGTTCTTACCAAGATGTCCGCATCATTGGGGTTTTTCCCGTCGGGAGGATATAAATAAAGCGTACCATTTTGTACGAACCACTCGCCCGGAGCATCCAGCAGATCCAATGATCCTACCAGAAAAAACAGACTTTTGTTTGGATGGTTATCACTTGTTTTTCGTAAGGTTGGAAATTCAGTTTCATCGGCTTTTCCTCCATCGGCACCGCTGAACTTTTTAGGATAAAAATCCTCATCATCCCAATATAATGTTTTGCCGTCGAAGGACTTAATACGTCTGCTGTAACAGCTGTTCTTTTTTCCGTAACGAAGAAAGCAATAGCCCCCTTTCAGGTCTAAATTAGAAATTTCCTTGAAGCCGTCAGATACCAGTACACCCGGACCTGTTCCATCTGTAGCCTTCGCCCATTTTTTATCAGCTATCCAGTTTTCCTCCCAACTGGCATTGGGCCAACGTGCCCAGGTCATCGACCGACTGTTGTAAAAAAGTTGTTTGACCTCTTTATTAACTTTAGCCGTATAAATATTTTTAGTGTGCTCTTTAAACTTTAAAGACAAAGGATCTGCCCCGCTAAAAATGACATTGCGCGGATTTGTTGCTTTAATGGTAATTTCCGATTTAAGCTTTAGAGTTCCGGTATAGAAACCATCTAAAACGATTAACTCATCGCCTGCCTTCATTTGGTTAACAGCATATTGTACTGTTTGGAAGGCTTGGGCTCCAGAAGTGCCACTATTATTGTTATCGCCCAATGGCGAAACATAATAGGTTGCTGCAGAAACAGTTGTATAAACAAGCAGTAGTACTGTGATTACTTTTATTGTTTTGATTAAATTCATGAATTACTTTTTTTCCATTTTAGTTACTCAAATGTCTCTGTTTCTACGTATTCTTTTGCCATGTATTCTAAAGGTAATTGATGCAATTCTTCTTTCTTTTCGGGCATTAATTCACACGAGGTACCTACCCAACTTTGATCATCGGTGAGAAACACGATGAAGTTAGGAGACTTGGCTTGCCCTAAAACTAGATTAAAGCTTAAACTTAAAAATGTAACAAAAAGAATAAGTCTAAAATTTTTCATCCTATATGATATTTGTCTTTACCTCTTTGAATTTATTGTTTTCATAAATGATTTCGCATTGTTAATTTTATCTTCACGTGAGTTTGCTGATGTTATCCACGTTTTAATGTATTTAGTCGGTTTGCTTATAAGTAATTTTTGCGAGCCATCGTCAATGGTTTTTTCAAATTTATCAGGGTCGAATACAATTGCTCCCCCAAGTGCTACGTCTTCCGTCGCTACGTCTTCCGGATGAATTCCCCAAGTGGCTATATAATTTTCTTTCTCAAATATTTTCGTCCCTTTATGATAGTTTATTCCCGTAACAAATTGTACAGGTTCATCGCTAAGGGCAAATGCCTCTACTTTTGCTTCTCTATGCGAAGAAAAAACAGTAATGCGTACCAAAATATCAACCTGTTTTCCCTTGTATGGCACACCTTCATTTAACATTTCCAGATAAGATTGATTAGCCTCTTTTACTACTCGGGCGGTTCTTTTTGTGACGGGGTTTAGGTTGATGACTTCCTTTCCATCCCAAAGTCTTACACCTCCAAGCCCTACAGTTTTACCCACCTTATAGTAGTCTGCTCCCCAACCCTCTTTTTGTTGTTTTGGCGTGGGATACCACTTGGCTTCTTTCAGTTCTAATCCTTCTTTGGTTTTAGAATAAATATCAATTGCACATTTATGGTCGAAATATATTCGCAATGCCAACCACTTGTTTTCTATTGCCGGTCCGTGATGTGCCAATTCCCTGAATAAATCACCGTCTTCCGAAGTTATTTCATTCAAATACAGGGTTGAATCTGATTTTAAGAAAAGGCTTACTTCTGTGTTATTTTGAGCAAAACATAGAGAACTGAACAGTAGTAGTATTGATAGAAGTTTAATTTTCAGGGCTATCAATTGCTTATCAATATGAAAACTTAATCGAAACATATTATTCCTTTTTTTCTAAATACATATACATATTTGTAAATTCATAAGACTCTTTTATTTTTAAGTACTCAGTGCCTGCAAGCAGCACGGTAGCCAGTCCATGCCGGTCATTGACCAGAGCCGGCCGATTG
>JAGLSB010000465.1 GCA_023135955.1 Bacteroidales bacterium
CTGAATCCACGTCAACAAAAAGAATTAACATTTTATCTTAAGGATTTCAACAAAGAACAATTTAACTCAACAGAATTTAATAAACGATTGGATCTTCTTTCTTACATAGATTCTTCTTTTTCTTTTACTGTAAATCCCATCCTGGGAGGTAATTACCTGATCAATCAAAACGGTACCGCATATCACTGGTGGAACGGAGCAGAAGCATGGGCAACAATAGGTAATTTCGGATTCTGGGGAAGTCTTCGAGATAATCACGAGAGCGAATTCCTTACTCAATCTGATTTTATGAATCAAAATTATGGTGGTGCGAATTTTAAAGTGGTTTCGGGTGGACAGGTTGATTATTGGGAATCTCGTGGAGGTGTTAGTTACGACTTTGGAATAGGCAGTATTGGACTTGTCAAAGATCATTTTATATGGGGAAGCAATTATAACGGGTCTGCAATTCTTTCAGGAAGAACACAATCTTTTCCCAGATTAAATTTTGAAATCAAACCTGTGGAATGGTTCGAATTTCGATATATACATGGCTGGCTTAACTCCCAGGTAGTTGATTCTACGCGGTCTTTTAATGTGTCAAATGCTTATGGTACCGATTTTCGGAGAGTATATCATGGAAAATATATTGCCGCTAATCTTTTTACTTTCAGACCTTTAAAAAAATTACACATAAGCTTTGGGAATAGCATAATCTATGATTACAACAATGCGAATCCTGCTTATTTTATCCCAATAATGTTTTATAAAGCAATGGATCATCAGTTAAGTGCTGGAATAAGTAATATGAATTCGCAGATGTTTTTTGATATATCCGCCCGACCTTTTAAATTCTTTCACTTTTATTCAAGCTTATTTGTTGATGAAGTTGCAGTGAAAAGAATTACAGATCCGGATAATCATAATTTCTATAGCTTTAAAGTTGGTAGCCATATAAGCAATCTTCTTCCTAATACTTATGCAGGATTTGAATACACAAATAGCAATGCACTTATTTTCAGACATAATGTTCCAACACTCACTTTTGAGACTAACAGTTTTAATATGGGTCATTATCTTGAAGACAATGCAAAAGAGATTTTCTTCCAGCTTGGATATCGTCCGATTAGAAACATGGATCTGAATATTAGCTGGTGTCGTGCTGAAAAGGGGCCGGATCATACGCTTCTAGCAACAATGCCCAGAGAGTCAATTGAACCTTTTACTCCTGTTGTATGGGAGTCTGATGAAATTGCTATAAATCTTTCCTGGCAAATTATTAACGACATTTATATCAGACTTGGCTATTCCTTACGTAATATAACCGGAGAGCAAGCATATCTCGATATGTGGACACCGAAGTTTCAACAAGGTAAAACGGGAACAATAAATTTTGGGATGAATATTGGTTGGTAACTAATTTCTAATGCTGAACTGAAAATAAATTCTATTTGTTAATAATATGTTTCAATCTCAACAAATACAAATAGGCAATATTAAACTTGGGGGTGATGCTCCCATAGTTCTGCAGTCTATGACCAGCACCGACACCAATGATATTATGGCTACTGTTGAGGAATGTATCAGAATTTTCGATGCCGGGGCTCAGTTAGTGCGTATCACTACTCAAAGTTTGAAGGAAGTGATAAGCCTTAAACAGATCCGGGAAGAGCTTAATAAAAGAGGATATCCACTTCCCCTTGCCGCCGATGTGCATTTTCTTCCCAAGGTAGCTGAGGAAGCAGCTAAAATTGTAGAAAAAGTACGAATAAATCCAGGGAATTATCTCGAAAGAAAATATGACGGGCCAATAAAATTTTCTTCCATTGAGCAGAAATTGCAAATGGAAAAAATCCGTTTAAAATTATTGCCTCTCATCAGAATTTGCAAAGAACACGGTACGGCTATCAGAATTGGTGTCAATCATGGTTCTTTGTCGGAACGAATGCTAAATTGGTTTGGAGATACACCAAGAGGAATGGTTGAGTCGGCACTTGAGTTTATTCGCATTTTCGACAAGGAAAGTTTTCATAACCTGATTATTTCTATAAAATCCAGCAATACTCGTATGATGGTACATGCCAATCGATTATTGATGAAGAGCATGCACGAAGAATGGTTCCGTTATCCCATTCATCTGGGAGTAACAGAAGCGGGCGATGAGGAAGATGGGAGAATTAAATCTACTGTAGGTATTGGCGGGCTTTTGATCGATGGAATTGGTGATACAATAAGAGTTTCTCTTACTGAAGATCCCGAAAAAGAAATTCCTGTAGCAAAACTAATTGCAGATAATTTTGGAATTAGGGGAAAACCTCATGAATTATTTTTAGAAAGAAGTCTGTTTTTTAATCCATATGAATACAAAAAAAGGATTAGCCTCCCTTCTGAATGTATTGGAGGAAAACATGTTCCTATAGTAATTTCCGGTTCAGGAAAACATGATCTGTGCATGAATAATATTCATGAAATGGGATATCAGTCAGGATCTGACAATAAGCTTGAAAAAACTTCTCAGGCAGCTAATTTCATCTTCCTGAAGAATATGCAAGACAAAACTTTTCAGACTTCAGAAATTAACATGATTACTAATTTTAAGGACTGGAAAGATAATTACTCAAAGCTGAAACACTATTATCCCTTAATTCACTGGAAAGATTATGACTCGTTAATTAAAGATGTTTTTGGTCTTAACTTCATAGAGGTTGATGATGTAGAAACTCCCAGCAAGTTCTTCGAGCAAATAGAGAATGATCTCTACGGCTCCCTTATTCTGAAAATAAATCACGAATTACCCATTCATCATAGTCGTAATTTTTTCAAAATGTTGGGTAAAATTGGCTGTCTGTTACCTGTAATTCTACATAAAAAATACCATTCAAAAAGTAAGGAAGAACTTCTAATAAAGGCTTCTGTAGAGCTTGGATCTCTTTTAAATGATGGCTATGGAGATGGTATCTGGATAGAAGAAGAGAATCCGGATATTCCAATCTCCTTTCTTAGAGAATTGAGTTTTAATATATTACAGGCTACCGGAATCCGGATCACAAAAACGGAATATATTTCCTGCCCCTCCTGTGGCAGGACTCTTTTTAAGATTCAGGACACCTTAAAAAAGATTAAGAACGCGACTTCTGAATTCCAGGGATTGAAAATTGGTGTTATGGGTTGTATTGTAAACGGACCCGGTGAAATGGCAGATGCCGATTTTGGTTATGTTGGCGCAGGACAAGGACTTGTAACTTTATATAAAGGAAGGGAAGCTGTAAAAAAGAATATTCCTGAAGAAAATGCTGTGGAAGAAATGGTGCAGCTTATCAGGAAAAGTAATGGTATGGGGTAGTGTGGTGTTTCTTCATTTACGGGCCTGTCTATTTCAGTAGATATAATAATTTCTTCCTGAGCATTGCTGGTCAGAATAAGAAATGCAACCTACCATGGAAGTAATACTATTATAAAAAGTAACAGTACTCTCAGGAACTGATTTTTCCTTATAAAATTCGTATATTTTTTAACCATTTGCCCTATTAAATTAACGTAAATAAATATTTTCAAAATTAATAAGCTCCGCCTCTACTTAATACGAATTAGCTTGAGATTCGCAAAGCTTTGAATTGATGTTTGACGTTCATTTAATGATGAGCGCTTGATTAATAGTTTTATTTTTCCATTTTTTCAGAGTTTTATCGCCGTTTCTTTTATGCCGTTCCATGCTTTTTCTATCGCCTTTTATCGTTTTATATATGCGTAATTATCTAGCTTAAAGAACGATAAACATCATTCCTAAATATGCTCTTATTCAGATATTTTTACGCGTTTATCAGGTAAATTGTATGATAATAATTTGCTTTTTATGGTTAGTTTTGTGATAAATTATTATTTTTGAAAAAAAAGAATGGCAATTAATCAAAAAAAGATCAGCTGCTTGACTTGTAAGAAAAGATCTTCATGCTTTAATGCATTAAGCAAGGCTGACCATCAAATTCTGGATTCTAATCGTCTTGAATTGAAATTCAAACGGGGAGAAGTAATCTGTAAACAAGGCGCCTTTGCTTCAAACATAATGTTTATCTATAAGGGTTTGGCAAAATCTTATCTGGAAACAGAAAACGGTAAACATGTTATTTTAAATGTTCTTCCCGTTGGGGAAATGATAGGCCTTCCGGCTTTATTCAGTAATAATGTTTTTCCATACTCTGCCTCAGCACTGGAAGATTGTGTGATATGTTCTATAGATATCAATATTTTTGAGGAATATACCAAATCCAGTGGTGCATTTGCCGCCGAAATTATTAAGACCTTAAATACGAGTACTATTAATAGTTATGAGCGATACATTAGCATTACTCAGAAACAGATGAATGGTAGATTGGCTGATGTGTTCCTACATTTGGCTGAGAATATCTATAAAAGCAATTCCTTTAATATGACTTTATCGAGAAATGATCTGGCAGAAATGACACATATGTCTCCCGAAAGTATAACCCGCATTATTACGCAATTCAAAAACAATAAACTTATTAAGATTACCGGGAAGCAATATGAAATAAAGAATTATGACGAACTTTTAAACGTTAGTCAATTAGGGTAGATTTTCTTTTCTTCGCCTGTTTTCCGAAAAAGACACCCGAGAATTAAAATAATAAAGCCCTGCTGAGAGTGAGACGAGATTGCTTCAGTCGCTTCACTTCTCCTTTAACCATTGGACTGTAGAGGTAGCTCCTTCTTTAAACCCAATTGCTTTGTAGCCTAGTTCCTTTTGTGCTTTTGATATATCAAGCAGGAAATTCATATTATATTTTTTTACCAATGCCGGAGTAATCATAGGGCGGATTCCAAAAATTGATAAAAAAATAAATATTTGCGCAAGAATAAGCATAATAACTAATGGCATCCTATACATTCTCTTTCTTTTGCCTCTTATGGTTTCAAGAACCTTAAAAAGTTCATTATAAGAAATATTTTCTCCCCCCAAAATATATCTCTCACCATTTTTACCTTTTTCCATTGCAAGAATATGACCTTCAATAAGGTCGTCAATAAAAACATAATTTGCTATGCTCTTCCCATTCCCAGGAATAATTCTCCAGCTACCATTCATAAACTTTTGGATGAGAGTAGTAAAGCTATTACTTTCACTAAGAATGCCAGGGCCATAAACCCGGCTTGGATTCACAATTACTATCTCAATATTCTTAAAGCTATTCAATTTAACTTTCTCCTCAAGAATAGATTTTGATTTCTCATAATGAGAAAATTGTTCTCTGGGGTAAGCGGTTTCATTCAACATTCCTTCTTTAGATGCTCCCAACACTCCTGCCGTTGATGTGAATACTATTTTTTTAACCCCTTCATCAGCAGCAACTTTAAAAACATTTATTGCACCATCGATATTCAGCTTATAAATATCCGCGGGGTTCTTTGTCCAGGCTTTTGCAAATGCAGCTACATGATAAACCTGTTCGCAAGTCTCAATGGCAGACTTCAGGCTATCCAGATCAAGGATATCACCTTTAAATAGTTTGATGTTTGTATGCTGAATTATTTCGGCTTTTTTCTCAGAACGATAAAGCGCGTGCACGGTAATCCCTTTTTCTGCCAGGGCCAAGGCTAGCTGACTTCCAATAAATCCGGTTGCTCCACTTACAAAAACATTCATTTGCTCATTTTAAATTGAATTTCCGGGTGAGATCGAAGAGAAAACCATTCATTACTAAGAGCAAGGACAACATGAATAAAAAAAGCAATCCAGAATGATCCGGTTCTTACTACCAGCAAACATATAATAAATCCCAATAAAATAGACCAAAATGCTTCCTTTGCGCCTTTAGGAATATGAACCAGAGAATAAATACCAATATTTAAAATTATTGCCGGCCATATACCCATTATATTCAAAGAGCTGGAAAGCAATAGGCCTCTGAAAAGAAACTCATAGGCAAATAAATAAGCAATCCAACTTAAGGCACTCAATATTAAAAGCGAAAGATTCCAATGCTCGGTCCTGATTTGAGGGTACATTAATAAATTCCCCTTAGTTTTAGCATTTATAAAGTTCACTGGAACCAGGATTAAAGACAAAATCCCAAAAGGAACAAACAATTTTTTTGTGATCGTGCCCGTTGCTATGGAAATTTCGTCTCCAGAATTCAATATTACCAACAACATTGCTGGGGCTATTCCAAAAAGAAATACACCGGAAAGTCGCTGTAAATTAATTTGTTTCACACTGCCATTTATAAGCCTTTCTCGTTGTCCTTCATTAAAAAAATGGTAGATGACAAATCCTATTGTAGAAAAAAATACTGCAATTGAAAAAACCAAGTTGTTCTCAAAAATTTCACTCATAACATACTTTCTTTGAATTACTCAAATTTATATAAAATATTAAGTCCTAATAATTTCTTCACAAAAGGGCTACCTTATGCTTGTAACTTGGCGTTTTTTCTTACTTTATGAACTAGTTTAGGGTGTTGTACCAATCCATTTTCCTATTCCTTAATGGCATTTTTCAGAAACAGATTAAATTCTTTCATACCAGAAAACACTTTCATTAATTCCTTAAAAGCATATTCAGAACTAAGCATTTTCTCATCTAATTTATGACCTACAGTATAGCTCTTTAATTTGATAAGGTCAATATTTGGATCCTCTTTTGGAAAACCTTTGGGTGAGGTTTTTAACTTTTCACCATTTACTTCATCAAATAATTCTTTAAAGTTAGGGGCTTCTATTATTTTCCGATATTCCTCCGGATTTTCAATTATTGAATGTCTTACCGCTTTTAATTCAGGGGGCATTGGCATATGTATTCCTCCTGCGGCAAAAGTTGATCCCGGCTCAAGATGAAGATAATAGCCTGGTAAGCCAGATTTTTTCCCTCCCGGTGTAATGAAAGCTCCCATATTTATTTTATATGGACTTTTATCGGCAGAAAAGCGGATATCACGATTTATTCTGAAAATACTGGCCTTAGCTTCAATGTTTTTTACTGATGGATCTATTTTGCTTAGTTCAAAAATCATCAGGGAAACAAAATCAATAAAATTGAGTCTCAAATCCTGATATCTTTTACGGTTCTTATCAAACCATTCTTTGTTATTATTATTTCTCAGCTCTTTAAGGAAAAGAAAAATATTTTTATCTAACATATAAATATAGTTTAAGCACTAATGTCTTGTTTTTTTTATGAATAAACAAATTTCGGTATTTCGGTATTTCGACTGCGCTTCAATAACCGAATGCTTAATAACCAATAGAACCAACAGGGAAGCACATCAGCACACCAACACATCTGTATTCACAAATAATTCTTACATTTGAT
>JAGLSB010000466.1 GCA_023135955.1 Bacteroidales bacterium
GTGTACTTGGCCGAAGGCTTACGTTCAACCGGTACTTCATGCCTGGTCGTTCCGACCACATGAAGTCCTATTTATTGTGGGTAGTTCTTTATTCCAACTTTTCTTTAAAGTATTTATCAAATGATTCTTTGGCTTTAAATTTGGCCCAATTTTCAACTCCAGGTTTCTTAATTAAACAGAGATTGAATACTTTTAAATTATGTGGAAATTTATCAGCCTTATCTGCTAATGAAGATACATAACTGCCATAATTAGAAACTAAACTTTCCTTATTTAATATTTTATTTTCAAATAGCAGTTTCATCTTTTAGAATTACCCACAACGTTCATTATATGTGCTTTGCACGGCCCGAATACTTAATTGTTACAAACTGTTGTTTAGGCTATTTCTATTTGAGAATTTGCGTCAAAATCAATTGTCATTTTTACTTTGGCTTTTAAAGCATTAAAAACTTTCATAATCGTTGACAATCTAACGTCTTTTGTATTATTTTCAATTTTAGAAATTTGAGCTTTTTGAACTCCAACCAATTCACCTAACTGTTCCTGTGTCAAATGTCTTTCTTTCCTTGCTTTTTTTATCATTTCTCCAAGGATGTCTAATTTAAGTTCAAATTCAAAGTGTTCTCTTTCCGTTGAACCTTTTTCTCCAATATATTTATCTGTTAATTCATCTAATGTGTACTTTTCCATTTTATTTCCCTCCCTTTTCTTTAAAATATTGTTTCCTAATCTTTTCAGCTTTTTCAATCTCTGATTTTGGTGTTTTCTGTGTCTTTTTAATAAATCCATGAGTTACAACAACCAGAGTTTCTTTCTTTTCTGTTTTATCCCAAAATGCAAGAAGTCGAATTTGTTTAGTCAGAAATTTTGTTCTGAATTCCCAAATATTTTCATCCAGCTTTTTAAATAATTCTGCGTCATTAATATCTCTTGATTTCCAAACATTGTATATTACCTTCTTTCTTGTTTTGTCGTCAAGGCTATCAAGAAATTCTTTAGCCCACTCTAAAAATATTATTGCATACTTAATCATCTAAATCAGTTTTACACAAAGATAAGAAATATTTCCTCTTAGGGAAACATTACTTTATTCTGAAAAGTATTTCACAATTGATTGTAAGGTTCCTGTAAAAAGGAAAAGTGTGCTCCTACAAACACACTTTACTTAAGACCTTCGGTATAATAATCACCATCGGTTGTTGTTCGGCAATGATAAATTTATGAATTATTTTTTTAAAATGTTTGGTTAGGTCTTAGAATTCGATTGTGGGTATGTGCCTTTTACTCTTGATCATCTATACCATTAGCAGTCATTAATAAAAAATCCAGACATTTTGAATAGTCTAGGTCCTCATATTCAAGTCCAATCTTTCGTATATTTGAGTAATAATCTTTTAGTCTTTTATAATAGTTTTTTTCTAACTGAACCGAAGTCGCTTTTTCTCCAATTTTCTCAATCAGGAACCATTTTTCAATCAATCTTGCAGTCCGTCCATTACCATCTTGAAATGGATGAATTTTAACGAAAACTAAATGTATTAAAGATGCAAAATAAAAAATCTCTAATGGGTTTAAATCTGTCCGCTGCAATAAATTAATATCATGAAATAATTTGTCTAGTTCTGATTCAACTATCTCAGGGTTTGAAGCAACGTACTCGATTTTATCATCACTGTTGATTACAAACATTGGATTATTACGAATCAATCCTTGTTGACTTTTTGGTAGGAGATTTTTACTCAGCATCGAATGCGCTTTTTGGACATTAGCACGTGTCAAGCTATTATTGTCGATGAAATCATAAGCAGAGTATAAATCATCCGCTTTTCTAGTATAATCGGGTTTAAATTTGACCTTTAAAAATTTGTGTTTAAAATAACTATCAAAATCGATATCCTCTCCCTCTATCTTTGAAGAATAAACAGATGAAACGGATTTATAAAACTGAAAATAATCAACTGGCATCTCAATCTTTTTGATTCTGTCAATTTTATCCAAAGGTGAATCATTTACAGCTTTTGTGTAATCATCAAGTAACTTATCTGTCAGAATTTTAAAATCCATAAATAATCCATTTACACAAAGATAATCTTTTAATTCCTGTAATAAAATCAAATAATATTTGAAAACGTTCGGCTCTTGTGGTATTACCCACAACCTGTTGAAAGCTCAATAAATAATTGAAATTAACAAATTATTTTGATTGATGTGAAAAACAGGTGTGT
>JAGLSB010000467.1 GCA_023135955.1 Bacteroidales bacterium
ATTCAAATAATTAACACCCCACCTCAGAGGTTTAAAAGTTTCACCCTACTCTACTTTTCTTTGCTATAGGTTTTCCTAACAATCATTGAAACCACAGTTACTAATGTTAAAATCATCATCAAAAGCAAGTCTAAACGAACACCTGATACTTCTGATCCGATTATATTAAACAGGGAAAGCAAAAATATAAGCAATGCTATTGCAGAGCTAACAATTATCTCAATACCCGGTTTTCTTTTTGATACGACGCCGACCAGAATTATTGGAGCAATTAAGGCAGTTCCGGCAAAACTTACACGCGCAAGAAGTACTAACTGATCACCAATTATGACCGAAAAGAACAGAGCAATTGCTGAAAATACAAATAGTGCAATTTTTGTGTAATTAAAATTCCTTTTTTCATCACCACGTAAAAGTGATCTGAATTCTGATCCTAATGCAAATATTTGAGCATTAGAAGTTGATAGAACCGCAGCAAACAGACCAACAATAGCCAGGGCAGCAATTATATTTGGTTGATCAAAGAGTAAAGCATTTTCTACAAATTCCTGGGTAGTAGAATCGGTATATCTAACGGAGCCATACATACCTATCAGCATAGTGGCTACAAAAACTATAAAAGCAACCAAACCTAGTCCAAAGGCCATGCGATAGGTCTCTTTCATACTTTTCATAATTACAATTCGGGATGAAAACTGAGGTTGAGACACAGGTAAAAGGACAATCACTAAAAATGAGGCTATTAGAAATTGAGTAGTAAACAATCCTTTTGGTCCTGGTGTTGAAAGCAATGCAGGATTAGTTGCCTTAACCTGAACAAAAAGTTCCTGAATATTACCAAAATACTTAACTGAATTATAGCCTATTATTGATAGAACCGTTAGCAATAATACAGCTTGAACGGCATCGCTGAAAACAATTGCCTTTAATCCGCCGATTTCACTATAAATAAGCATCATAGAAACAATAATAAGTGCCCATCCCCAAAGAGGCAAAGCATTAGGGAATATTGCTGTGAAAAACATTGAAATTCCCCTAATCTGAATAGCCACATAAGGAATTAAGAAAATAAATGCAGCAATAAAAACTACATATCCAGCCCATTTAGTTTCAAAGATTTTTGTCATCATTCCTGCCATACCTTTATAGCCTACTTCTTTGGCTTTTTTACGTAATTGGAATCCAAACCAAAAGATCATAAAGAACATTACGCCATCAGAAATTGGCAAAAATATCCATGCCCCTACTCCATGTACTCTAAAAAAGTCGGGCACACCAATAAAAATAAAGGCGCTAAAAAGAGCTGCTGCATAGGTGAGAATTCCAAGTACTGAACCAATATTGGAACCCGCCAGCATAAAATCGT
Organism: Bacteroidales bacterium; assembly: GCA_023135955.1. GTDB lineage: Bacteria > Bacteroidota > Bacteroidia > Bacteroidales > JAGLSB01. The sequence continues at coordinate 1,367 of JAGLSB010000467.1, forward strand.
CTATACTTTTATTCGTCCTGATAGCTTTTGTTGAAACAAAAACGAGAATCAAAATAAATGTAATACTCAATATCCAAAACCATGTAATCATATTATTCTTCTTTTAAAATTTTCGAATGAACTTTAACTCCTATTGAAATAAGGGCAACCAGGGCGAAATATACCAGTATGCCTACCCATAATAAATAAGGCAAACCAAACAATTCCGGCGAATATCTCTCCATGGGCATTACTAATGGTGTAAATACCAATATGGATATAAGAACAAGCATTATTCTTACTATTATCCAGGTAATTTTAGTGTTTTTCATTTAGTGTTTAGGTTTATAATATTTGTAATAATATTTCTCCTTAGGTGAAAGTAAATGTTCTTATCTCAAATCTCATTTAAGCAAATAAACAAATACATTTCGGATTTGAAAGTAGTAATAATTTTTAATTTTTGGCTAGCGTGGTATTTTTTGGTTAGTTTTTTTGAGAGAGTCGAAGCAATCAGAAACAACCTCCCAAACGAACTAAGTAAACATCTCCCCATGAATCATAAATATATTCATACATATTTCAAGTTACATTTGAAATTTGTATATTTGTATATGATAAAGAGAGAAATACAAAAGGAATTAATAAATCTTAGCCGCGAATATCCTGTGGTTACTATTACCGGACCAAGACAGGCAGGAAAAACTACCCTTGCAAAATTAACTTTCCCAGATTATAGTTATTGTAATCTTGAACATCCGGAAATCAGAGAAATTGCCCGAAATGACCCTAATGCACTTTTCCAGATGTTTAAAACACCTCTTATAATTGATGAAATACAGAGGCTGCCTCTGTTGTTATCATATATACAGGTTTTAGTAGATGAGAATCCTGTAAAAGGTAATTTCATTTTAACAGGTAGTCATCAATTATCATTAAACGAGGCTGTTTCTCAGTCGTTGGCAGGTCGTACAGCTTTATTAAGATTGCTTCCACTATCTATAAACGAATTAGCTACAGCTGGAATTAGTATCAAAAGAGATGAACTTATTTCAACTGGATTTTTACCGGGGGTTTATAACAATAAGCTAAATTCTTACAAAGCCTATAGGAATTATTTTCAAACCTATGTTGAGAGAGATCTTAAACAATTAATAAAGGTCAGGGAACTCCTCCATTTTGAAAATTTTATGAGATTATTGGCTGGTAGGGTTGGACAAGTATTAAACTTGCATTCAATATCAAATGACCTTGGTGTATCATCTACTACACTTTCACAATGGTTATCTGTATTAGAAGCATCATTTTTGGTCATTAGAATTTTTCCTTATTATGAGAATTTTGGGAAACGGATTATCAAATCCCCAAAGCTCTTTTTTACAGAAACAGGTCTGGTTTCCTATCTTCTTGGCATTGAGAAACCAGAGCAGGTAACGAGCCATCCTCTTATGGGACAGTTATTTGAAAATATGGTTGTTGTGGATGCCATTAAATCCAGGATGAACAAAGGAGAAGATCATAATATGTTTTTTTTCAGAGATAATAACCAAAATGAAGTTGATATCATTTATAAACACAAGGGACATCTGATACCCATTGAGATAAAATCAGCTATGACTTTCAATGATAATCTCCTAACTGGTATCAGGTATTTTCAAAGAACAGTGCCCAATACAGATAAGGCTTATCTGATCTATTCCGGGGAACTCTCATTCAGTAAAGGAAATATAGAAGTAATTAACTTCAATAATAGTCATAAAATATTTTAATGGTAGGAAGGAGTTCATTTAATTGGATTGATGCAGGATGAGTATAGAGCTAGCAGGAGGTTGGTGGTGGAGTAATGCGGGGCTTCGGCGCTCGATGTAAATCACTAAACTAATAATTAATAAATATCCTAATCCGCGCTAAAGAGAGTTTTAATGTGGGTTTTGTCTGACATATAAACTAGCGACAAGCAGTCTAGACAAATACAATACGTGTAATCAGATATATTTTTGCACGGATAGACAAATTGCCCTATCTTTGCACGTGTAGATTGATAATTAAATAGACGCGTAATGAATACAAAACTAACATTGACAATTGAACAGTCCGTAATTGGAAAGGCTAAGAAATATGCAAAAGGCAAAGGGAGAAGCCTTTCTGATATAGTAGAAAATTATCTTAAAGTGATAATTAAAGAAGAAAATGTTAAAGTGATAGATTCAACACCAATTGCTTCATCCTTGAGAGGCTCGTTTAAAGCTCCAAAAGGATTTGACTATAAAGAGGAGTTGTCAAAGGGATTATCAAAAAGATACTTGTAGTATGGATAAAGTATTGATTGACACAGATGTAATCTTAGATTTCTTTTTTGACATTCAGCCTTTTGCCGAATATTCTACTCAGGTGATAGGCTTATGTGAAACTTATAAAATAAAAGGATTTGCAACACCTGTGATTTATAGTAATGTTTATTATATACTAAGACAAACAGCAAGACATGATAAAGTGATAGATAATCTTAAACAATTACTAATGATTACTGATGTATTGTTAATGGATAAAGAGGTTGTAAGCAATGCGCTTAATTCCGGATTTAAAGACTTTGAGGATAGTTTACAAAACTTTGCTGCAATGAAAAAAGGTGAAATAGATGTAATTCTAACAAGAAATCTAAAGGATTTTAGTAAAAGTGAGATTGGAGTATTGACACCAGAATCTTACATTAAATCTATAACTGCCAGCCGCTAATAACGTGTGAATTCTATAGCCTGTTTGACTTTATATTCGAAATTTGGAAAGTGTTTTATAGAATTGTAATTTCTGTTATTTATAAGAATATATCTAGAAATTAGTCTAGAAACCTAAAAACCAAGGCACAAACAAATTCCAACAAGGGTTATATGCAAACTGAAAAAAGACCCTGGCACAACAAATATTATTTCAAACTAAAACATCATCAAAACAAAAAGCATAAGTTTTCCAGCCCATCCCTTAGCTGTCAAACTCATGCTTTTTTGCAGCACTCAATTACTATATCATTCTATTTTATACCCAGGAATTTCCCTATCTCCCTGATGAAGTATTAATTTCCCGATTTCTTGATTGGAATCTTTTGAAAATGAAATTTTAGCGTTAACCTCCCTTAGCATAAATTCTGATTCTGAAATAGGCACTAATTCGAGTTTTGACTGACCTGTTGGCTGACAATATAGTTTCCCATCAATGAATAAGATACTAAAAATGAAATCTGGATTAAGCTCATATTCACCAACATAAGATTGCAAAATACTATTAGATAATTTAATAGTTTTTATGACTTCGGGGATAGTATATTTTTCATTAAAAACTATTGCAATCAAATCTTTATTTATGCGGCTAATTGGAGCATGTTCAAAATTTGAAAGAATAATGATTGATATATCATCATCTATAAAACGACTTATATTTGAAGTAAATCCATCAATTTCACCAGAATGTGCTATCATTTTATGATTAAAAACATTAACAATACCCCAACCAAATCCATAATTATCTTTGAACTCAGTAAACATTATTTCTTTTGATTCATTACATAATAGTTCTTCCGAGTATAAGGCCCTATCCCAGATATATAAATCTTCAATAGTTGAATATAAAGCTCCTGAAGCATGTGCATTGGACATATCGCGAAATTTAGCCTTTTCAATTTCATTATTATTAAAACAATAACCTTGCGCGAAGTTTTTTAATATTCTTTCGGGATTTTCAAAACCTGAATTATTCATTTTTAATGGCTCAAAAATATTTTGCTTAATATATTCTGCATAAGACAACTTACTTACCTGTTCTATCACAAATCCTAATAATATATAATTCGAATTACTATAATTGAACTTCTCGCCTGGATTGAATTCTAAGGGTCTGCTTTTAAAGCTTGAAATGGTTTCTACTATATTGTATTTAAAAACTCTTCTTTCATTATTAAAATCTTCAAACTCAGTATGATTTGGAATTCCGGATGTATGTGTCAGTAAATTTTTGAGAGTTATTTCATTGCCCCGGGGATAATCCGAAATATATTTTTGAAGTTTATCATCAACACTTAACAAGCCCTTTTCTTCAAGCTGCAATATTGCAACTGCCGTAAATCCCTTTGTTAGTGAACCAATTCTGAATTTGG
>JAGLSB010000468.1 GCA_023135955.1 Bacteroidales bacterium
GGAATATTACCCTTGAGATCCCTCGGCTAGATGATCTTGATTACAAAATCATAGTCTCACTGATTTAGCTTTATCAAGTTTGAATGATTTGTTGTCCATAACGATAATCACATCCCCTCCATTAGGTGTTAAGCCTCCCTCTATTTGACCATTCTCATAATAAAGCGTTATTGGATCCATAAATGTATATGAAACAACAGCACAATTTTTATCGTATAGCCCAACATTGCTTACTGGAAAGTTGTTGAACATTTCTTTGTTATAACCTGGTTGCATAGCTTTGATAAGTGCCTTTTCAGCCTCAAAAAAAATCGTCTTTTGTCCAGAACTGTTTTTACCAGTTAATGCATCTACCATATTATCGACAATAGATTCATCACCAAAGGTTTGTATCTCAAAATGGTCATGAAATTCAAAACACAATATTACAATTTCATGTGCAGGCAAATCATTATTGGTAAAAGGGTGGTCGAGTGAAATTATTTCCTGTAAAGGACTATTTCCGATAAGTTTTTTTAGAATACTTTTCTCGGTTGTATTACCTGTATAGTGAACTTTATATCTCAAAAAGGTACGAATGTCTCCTTCAATTTCACATCTAATTTCATCTCGCCAAAAGTTCCGAAGAAACTTCTCTGGGGAAATACAAAATAAAAATCTCGATTTATTGTTCTCATATCCGATAAAAGATATACCATGACCATTTCCAGATGAGGCTTTATCCTGAGTCTCTTGTTTATCATGGTAGTTGATTACTATACCTATATCATTTTTTCCAGTTGCTTCAAATACTTTTTGCAGATATGGAAATTTGCATTTTAATATTTCCGGGTTATTTCTTTGGTGTATTTCAAACTCAAGAATATTTTCTTCCTGATTTGGAATAATATTCTCAAAACTCATTGCAGGTCTTTGAGCAATTACATATAAGCTTGCTTGCTCTATTGCTTTTTCAATTATAGAGTAGTCATTAACAATTCCGAATTCATAATTCGTAAAAGGGCTATAGGCTAATTCTAATTTATTTATAATTGATTTTCTTTTCATCTAAATTCTGACTGACTTTTTTATCTATTACATTTTTATTTCCCTATTTTCTTATTACCAAATTTGAAAACTATTCCCTTGAGAAATCAGTGTCCCCGAATCACGGGGAATTGTATACAACTAGTTTATGCACTAAACAACCTAATATTTATTGCCATAAATATATTACTTATCCATATCTAAAAAAATCCTCTAAAAAGAGGATTCTTTATGCCTTCAAGAATAAAATAATTATGTATTAATAAAGATCAATTTCCTTAAGAGGATATCTACTTATTTTAGCGGTGAAAATTATTTGTCCAGATATTCATCAAATATTTTTGTTAATTCCTGATTCGATTGCAAATAGTGCTTAAGATAATAGTTTCTTTACCTCCTCATGTAAAATTGGTAGAGGCTTACGAATTATTAACCACAAAATATCTGCCGTTACACTATCATATCCATGAATAATTCGGTTGCGAGTGTCAATAATTTTTCTTGAATCAGTAATTTGTATTGATGGATCAAGTTTTATAATTCTGTTTAATGCTTCGCCAATAATCTCTAAATTCCGTTCTACTGCCTTTCTCGTTTTCAGATCATTTTCAAATTGAAAGAAATTTTGACTTTCAGGTAGAAACTCATAAATTTCCATTATCGACCTATCAATATCTTCCAGCCAGGTAAGTATTTCAGGCTTCATAAAGCTTCACTTTTGAATTATCTATACTCTGTATTAGATGAGAATTTTTTATTCCTTTTTCTTCAAGAAGGTCGATAGGTTTTTTAAATAAATCCTGAAGTTTAAATTTTAGATCGAAATAATTCTCAGCATAATCAAGAGGATCAGTAGAATTTATATTGACAATGAAATCGAGATCACTATCTGCTCCAAAATTTTCTGTAAGCACAGAGCCAAAGACATACAATGTCGTCACATTGTGTTCTTTGCACAACCCACTTATCTCATTTATATAACGATCAAGAAACATATTTTTTTTATTCAAATATACAAAATGATATTGTAATTATTTTTTTACCTGGGTTATTGGGCATTGTTTACAGCGTTTGTTGAACAGTAATATAATATTCTCTTAGCTGTAATAATTTTCTTTTGAATCAGATCATGATATTTTACTGCAAGATACTTGACTTTTATTAAAAATATACATACACTTGTGATGTAATGCTTAGTAAAGCCTCTTTCATTTGAAACGTAACTAAGTCAAAGATACTAAAAACCTCCTCCATCCCGGCGGAGGTTTTTTTATTGTACCCAACACTCCATGTATATGCTGTTACCATGAAGCTGGAACGTCATAGTATAAATATACTTAAAATTTGAGGGACTCATGCCTGGCTGTATCGGCCACTTGAAGTTCTATTAAACTGTGAATAATTTTTTATAATGCAATTCCACCTCTTCTTTATACCTAATCTTTCCTACTTCAGATAGGAATGACTTATCAACAAGCAACAGCATATCCTCCTTCACTGCACTAAATTCTTTTTCTATTGAAAGTAGTATCCGGTCTCTAACCCCAATTCTTCTGCCTAACTCTACGAAGTCTCCAATTTTATAATCGTAAGTAGCAGTTAGCAGATTTTGTTTTGTTCTCTCCATCTCTTTGAACAGGTTCATTGCTATTTCTGAGTCATTTATGTGAAGTTTTGTGTTCATCAAATCATATGAAGGAGATAATAACATATCACCATCAGCCGACTCCAATAGAGAAAGATTTTTTAAGTGAACGTCCCCATTACCTGTTAGAAAATTGAAGACTAGAATTCTAATGAACCTAATCTGGTCTGCAGGATTAAGTCTGTTTCCAACATCTTCATAAGTGAAGGAATTATACTTATAAAGTCCATGGTCGTTAGGGTTTGGCGTCGCATTTAATACAGAGACAAAATCTTCCTGGCGCAGTACATTTCCTTCTTTATCTCTATCAAATCTTCTTGTAAGGTATGCTGGCTTACCATTAGCGAATTTCACATATGCACATTTTGCTGTCGATATATTGAACAATTGGTCCGCCATAGTCATGGTCAAATGTTCATTTGCTGGTGAATCAAGATGTAAATTTCTCCTTGAATCTAAAAATGGTTTTATAATGTACATTGATTCAGTGTCCCTGTTCGGAGCTAAAAGATTATTCTTATCTCTTCCAATAAAACCTTTAGCCTGTACGCCTGAAATACTAAATCCTGCGGGCTGTCCCATAATCCTATCTTGAATATCATTCCAATTAAATTCAAGTTGGTTAGGCACTTTGGACCTGTCAAATAGTTTGGTTTCGCAGGCTGAGCAAAATCCATTAATATTATCCTTTAAGCATCCATTACAGTTGGCCATTATTCATCTGTTTTTTCAATTGTAATTGCACCAATTGTGTTTTTTTCACAAGTATACATTAGTAGATTCCAATCATCATTAGTATCAATGCCTAATGCCTTACATTGTAATTCCCTATTGAATCCTTCACTCAACATTGATTGAAAATTTGGAAATAGTCTATTTGAATTATATCTCTTTTGAGATTTAGGCATATTCACCGATATAGGAAAAGTGTTATCATCTTTAATGAATTCATCCTCATATTCAAAATGATATCCAGATTCGTCTCTCCACAGCAATCCTGCATTGTGTTTCCCTTTGTATATTACCTTTAACTTCATTTATCGTTTTTTACTACAATTAAAATTTCAAGATTTAAGAAGTGAAAAATCTCATTTAAAGTAGCTAATGAAGGATTTGCCTTTCCTCTTTCTATCTGTGATAAAGTAACAACCGACAATCCTGTGTAATTTGCAAGTTGACTTTGTGGCATAGACATTATCTTTCTTCTTTCCTTTATTTTTTGACCTATTTCTGTCTTAGTCATTATAC
>JAGLSB010000469.1 GCA_023135955.1 Bacteroidales bacterium
ATAATGGAAAATGATTCTCATTTTCTTAAGGACTTTGAAAACCAACTAAGTTCCATACTGGTATACGAAGAAGGTGACACAGAAATGAGGGGGCTAAATATTTCAGCTTCAATGGTTGAAAACACCGCTCCCTATGCCATGGATAATGATTCTGATACTTATTGGGAAGGATTGGGAGACAATGCATGGATTCAGTTTGAATTTTGCAAAGAAATGCCTGTTGACGAAATAAAAATTGCTTTTAAACGAGGTCAATTAAGAGTAGCTTACTTTAACATAGAAGCTTCAATGGATGGTATTTCCTGGACTCCGGTTCTCATTGGAGGCGAAAGCAGTGGCCTGACAAAAGATTTTGAAACCTTTGACCTGCCTGATATTAAAGCAAAATATGTTCGCATTATTGGATTTGGAAATTCTGATAATAACCAAAATCATTATGTAGAGGTAGAATTTATTTTTGGCTCACCACCTGCTAACTATTTATTGATTGAAGCAGAAGATTACATATCAGGAGACTTAATAAATAAGTTTATAGCCGACGATTGCACAAGTATACTTGCAATAGATATCACTGATAATTCAGCATGGACAGAATATGATTTTTTTACTGAATTAACAGGCCTGTATAATATGAACTTGAGAATAAAAGCCCTCCAGAATGCTAGTATCGAACTCTTTCTCGACGACACGAAACTTAAAACAATTTCAATAGACCCTCTAAAGATTGGTACAGATTGGACAAGCCTAAGTGAAAAAATAAATCTAACTAAAGGTGATCATAAAATTGATTTTCGGTTTTCCAGCTCACTAACAGGAAGTATGCTTTATTTTAATTGGCTTGAATTTATATTTGAATCCGAAATTTTATCAACTCAAAAATTCAATCCCAATAATATTCAACTTTTTCCAAATCCATTCAATGATATCTTTACAATTTCATCCGATTTACAGGTAAAAGAAATCTCTGTACTAGATCTAAGTGGAAGAGTTATTTTTACAGAAAACTATGATAGTAAATACTGTCATATTGAGGCGACAAAACTTCCTCCCGGAACATATATCATTCGAATTAATATTGACAATAATTATTATCATCTAAAAAGCATTAAAATAAAATAAGCAAAATATGAAAAATCAACTATCCAATTTCAGTAAAAGTATTAATGCTAATAAATATCTGCCTCTTCTGGGAGCTCTCGCAATTTCCTCTGTAAGCTCAGAATTAGCTGCACAAAAATCAGATGTGCCGAACATTGTAATTATCCTAACAGATGATCAGGGATATGCAGATATTAGTTTTAATGAATTACATCCAAATGAAGTTAATACTCCTAATATGGATGCTTTGGCCAATGAAGGAATCTTCTTTACCAATGCATATACAAATGGGAACGTATCTTCGCCTACAAGGGCTGCAATTATGTCTGGTAAGTATCCACATAGAAATGGTATTTATACGGCTGGAGAAGGTGGAGCAGGATTAAATCTTGAAGAAACAACCTTTCCTCAGTATTTAAAAGAAGCAGGATATGTAAGTGGCGCATTTGGGAAATGGCATCTGGGTTTGACCCTGGAATATAATGCGATTAACCGTGGATTTGATGAATTTTACGGATTCATGGGAAGAGGTGCTCATGACTTTTATGAACTTAATAATATGGACAATCCTCTCTACCGAGGACTTGAACCTGTTCGACAGGAAGGATATTTGACAAACCTTCTTACAAATGAAGCTGTCTCTTTCATAGCTAATCATAAAGACCAACCTTTCTTTTTATACCTGGCATATAATGCAGTTCACGCACCTGCCCAGGCTCCTAAAGAATTAATTGAAAAATATAATACTGGTGATGAGACCAGGGATATTTTAATGGCTATGCTGGAAGTTCTTGATGATGGAGTCGGAAAAGTGGTTCAGACCCTAAAAGAAAAAGGAGTATGGGACAACACTCTTTTATTTTTCCTCACTGATAATGGTGGTGCTGGCGCAATGCATGCCAATAATACACCTCTGAGAGATTTTAAGCAATCTAACTATGAAGGTGGTTTACGTGTACCTTTTATTGTTAGCTGGCCAGACAAATTTGAAGGTGGCAGAAAAATAGAAACACCTGTAATAGCAATGGATATGCTACCTACTGCAGTTGCAGCTGCCGGGCTTAAATTACCTGAAGGAAATACTCTTGATGGGAAAAACATTTTACCTGTTCTTGAAGGAAAAGTTGATGTTTTACATGAAAATCTATTCTGGAGTGAAGGCAGCAACGGAGAGTGGGCTGTAAGATCCGGAGACTGGAAACTGGTTGTGATTAAAGATCAAATTGAGCTTTTCAACCTTAAAAATGACGTTTCGGAATCCATAAATCTTGCTGATAAAAATCCGAAAATTGTTAAAAAATTAAGCGCAAAATATGATGAGTGGCTTGACAGTATGGCTGAGCCAATGTTACAAGAAAGTAAGCGTTGGGATCCTAATGCGCAACCTAGAAAGAGGAGGCAGAGATAACTACCCCCCTCCTCCCGATGTACATCGGGAAGGGAGGGGTGATGATAATAAATATCAATTAACATAGCTTTATAAAAATGAAAATAAGAACCTCATTAGCTATCAATATTCTTCCTCTTTCGACTTTGTTCTTCTTTAATCCACAAGAAGCAAACTCGCAAGAGAGTGAGAACCCTAAGCCTAATATCATTTTTATTATTGCTGATGATATTGATAAAAATCAGCTTTCCTGTTTCGGTGGTGATGTTTATAGTCCGAATATTGATAATATGGCTCTTGAGGGTATGATTTTTAACCATGCCTATGTTAGTTCAACAGTTTGCACCCCTTCGAGATATAGTCTGACTACTGGCAGGTATGCTGGCAGATCCTTGTATAGCCCCTATTTAGATAAATATCCACTGGACAGTCAAGGTCATCCTGAGTTCAATATTGGTCTGGAGCATGATTATATGAACGTAGGAAAAGTCCTTAAGGATAATGGATATAAAACAGGCTGGGTTGGGAAATTTCATATTGGTGAGGACGAATCCTTAATAGGACTCACTGATGAAGAAGAAACTTTCCTGAAAACTGCTACAGCCGATGATCCAAGGTCCTCTGAGTTATTCTCAAAACTTGAAAAAGCTTATGAAGCCTATATTTTAAATAAAGGGTTTTCCTGGGCTAAAACTATCTATCCGGGAAATATAGATGATCCTTTTGCATGGCATAATTTAGAATGGAACATAGAAGCCGCACTTGAATTTATTGAAATGAACAAGGACAATCCTTTCTATCTTCATTTTAATACTACATTACTTCACGGACCAGATGGTTCCTGGGAAAACAGTTTAGCTTATCCGCAAGTAACTGGCGAAGGAATTATCGACCGGGAATTACAGGCAGGAATGCCACCTAGAGAAACTATTAGCGAACGTGTAACCGAAAACGGTTATGCAAATGCTTTAGGAATAACATGGCTTGATGACGGAGTTGGAGCAATCTTAAACAAACTAGACAGCCTGAATCTGACAGATAATACAATTGTTGTATTCCTACCCGATCATGGCTCCTCAAACAAAGCATCTTTATACAGTTTTGATGGCACAAATATTCCCATGATCATAAAGTATCCTAAGGAAATTGATAGCTCCAGTGTATGTAATTCTCTGGTTCAGGGAATTGACCTCGTACCTACATTTTTTGATCTTACAGGAATTAACCCGCCTGAAAATTATATTATTGACGGAGCCTCCCTTAGACCATTATTTCAAAATCCGGAAGAAACTATTCATGAATCACTGTTTTTTGAACTGGGATGTGCCAGGGCAGTAATGACCAAAGAATATAAATATATTGCCACTCGATATACGCAAGATAGAATAGATGATATTTTAAAAATTGAAGATGAGAATCTAAAAGAACTCATATTAAAAAAATTGATAATTCTTGATGGCCATTTTGGAATTAGCTCTCGCGGAATAAAGTATAATCCGGATTATTTAAGTCCGGATCAAATTTATGATCTGAAAATTGATCCTACAGAAAAAAACAATCTAGCAAAAGATCCACTTTATCAGGATAAGCTGGATGAAATGAAAATTTTACTAACAGATTATTTACTAATATTTGAACATAGACCTTTTGGGGAATTCATTCCGGGATCAAATGCAAGTGCTCCTAATCCGATTATTGAAAAATATATCGAGAATATAATAGTGGCCTTTAATAATGGAGCTACAATTGTTGATGACGCATTAGTGTGTGATGGAAACTGTGTACTTGATTCACCTTCCACATCATCTTTTCAAGATTCAGAATTTAAAACTTTCTTTATTAAAGACAATTTCTCAACTATCCAGATTGAACCTAAACATGAATTTTTACAAATACGATTGCATGATATTAACGGGAGAATAATTTCTACAAGCAAAAACAATGGATCAGACATATTTATAATTGAAAAAACTTCATTAACTCCGGGAATCTATTTTATTTCCATGATAGCCGAGAATTTTATTGAAACAGAAAAAATTATTATAAGAAAATGAAAACCACAATAAACCTTGTAATTCTAATCTTTCTATTT
>JAGLSB010000047.1 GCA_023135955.1 Bacteroidales bacterium
TGTCTTTTAACTCAATTGTGTAGGCTCTTGCTTCGAGTGTATCAATCCTTGATTCCATAATACTATTCTTCAGTTCCATAGTTAAGCTGACAGCAAGTAATAAAATAATGGCTGGAATGATACTTAATATCCCCGCAAAGATAAATCCGGGAATATGAGCTGTCAGATACCTTAGAAATTTTTTTCCTATAATCTCAAGGAACTTTCCGCTGTTGTCAAGATTGCTCTCATAATCAGGATTATGAACCACATGAGCTGGCATTAGAACTTTAGCAAAAACAAGAATGACAAATACAAAAATGAGAGTGATGGAAATAAAAGTATTTAAATTCAAAACAATACCTAAAAAACTAAATCCAATATTTGGTATCCACCCCAGTAGATTGAGAAGAATCTCCGAAATTATTCCGATTAGAAATATTACCATATAATATAATACTGCCCTTACTGCTTCAAATCCACTATTAAACTTATATCTAACGGTATCTAAATCCTCATCATATCTGTCTTCATGCCTTAAAGCTGATATCTCAGCATAACTCCAAACCAGAGGTAATACTGAAAAAACCAGGCCTATAAAAACGACTCCATCTATTCCAACTAACCTGCCAAGCCCATAAAATAAAGTGATAAGAAAGATAGAAAAAACCGCTCCCCAAAGGGATATAAAATAAAAATTCTTATTAATGGAAAGAGAGAGATTTCTGAAAGTAAGTTTATATATCCACCAGGGCCATCTGATCAGATAATAAATAAACATTTTGTACAGAAATACAATGGGAGGAACAAATAAGCGAAGAATCCATATTATAGCATGTATAATCCAGTAAATTATGGTTTTAACTAATAATAATACATCAATAATTATTAGAAAAAGAGTATAAACACCATTTACCGACCATGCAACCAAATCATAAGCAAGTCCAAAAAGACTGAATACCCATTTGAAAAGCAACCAGAATCCACCTTTTTTATTTAAATGATCGTCTGCCTTCTTTATTCCATACAAATAATTAGGTTTAATGCCTGTAATTTTAAAATAAAGAAAGGACAAAACAAGAAAACCAGACATTAAGGCAAGTAACATTGCAGGAATAACATTCATCCCATAATGTGCTTCATGAACCAAGATCGGGCTTGTTATATTTGTTGCAGTAAGCCAACTGAAAACTGCTATCATAACAAAAAACGAAAGCAGAAGAGCAATTAACTTCTTGATGTATAAATAAGCTTTGTCCATTTCATTTTAGTTTTAGTGTAATGGTAACAATTTTAATGATTTTTTTTGAGAAACCAAAGTTCAAGTTACACTATATCAACTTAAAAAAGCAGTAATATTGAGAAATCTTTAGCTTATAAGTGATATTAATTATTTAAGAAAACCCATATTTACAATAGTTTCTAAATATTTTCTAAGTAAATTACAAACATTATTTTAGTCTTCATTTATTGAACTTTCTAAATGCAATAACTTTATTCAATATTTAAATCATAAATATGAAAATCAAACCATTTATACCTCTATTTGCCATTGGAATCACATCTGGTATTAATTCGGGATGTGATAATACCAAAAAAGAAACCAGACCAAACATTGTTATTATCATGGCAGATGATATTGGTTTTTCTGACCTTGGCTGCTATGGAAGTGAAATAAACACTCCAAATATCGATGGTATTGCAGTTAATGGAATGAAGTTTCAATCTTTTTATAATATGGCCAAATGCAATCCTACCAGGTCATCTTTGCTTACCGGATTGTATTATGGCGGAAATGGTGCTGTCCATATTGCAGACTTAACAAAGCAAGCGGGCTATTTCAACATTATGAGCGGAAAGGAGCATTTCGATCCGTGGGTTCCCGATTATTGTAAAGCTGAAAATGTTTTCGACCACTCAATATATTTTTGGGCAACTACTGAATATTTCCTGCCTCCAGGTGGAGAGTTTGAAAAGCCCTTTTATCTGGAAGGAAAACAGATAACAGCCAATGAGATTGAATATGAGCAATCTCCCATGTATAAAACTGATTTTATCACTGATTATGCTTTGAAGTGGTTAGACGAAGCTTATACTAAAGACCAACCTTTCTTTTTATATCTACCCTACCATGCTGCTCATTACCCTCTGCAAGCAAGACCCGAAGATATTGCCAAATACCGGGGCAAATATATGATAGGATGGGATGAATTAAGAAAAGAGCGCTACAGTAAGATGCAAGAGATAGGTATCATTAATGAAAATACACTTTTAAGTCCCCCTGAAGGAAATATTAATAAATTCCGCGGACCATTTATTCCAGAGTACACTGATTATTATCCATGGAATTCCTTAACCGAAGAAAAGAAAGACTCTCTCGATCTTGAAATGGCTGTATTTGCAGCTATGATTGATAGAATGGATCAAAATATTGGCAGAGTATTATCTGATCTGGAAGAAAACGGAAAACTTGAAAATACAATAATCATGTTTCTCATTGATAATGGTTCTTGCCCCTATCAGTCAAATAAAATTCCAGATGTGCAGCCCGGTCCGGCTAATTCATACTGGTCATTGCGCGCAACATGGGCAAATGCGGGAAATACTCCTTTCCGTTATTATAAGCAATATGGTCACGAAGGTGGAAGCCGAACTCCATTTATAGCATCATGGCCAGGAGTTATTGAGCCAAATACTATTAGTTCACAAACTGGACATATAGTGGACATTGCACCTACTTTTCTGGATATA
>JAGLSB010000470.1 GCA_023135955.1 Bacteroidales bacterium
AGGGAAGATTGTGCTTATTTTCGCCTAAAGTAATATTTGTCGCTTCAAGTCCGGCAGGCCAGCAAAGATTTCCATACACAGTTGTTGCCCCGCCAAACATCCTCCAGAAATTTGTGCTTACAGAGTTGAGGAGACCCGACATACCGCTTGAAGCGAAGAAAAACACAGAATGAGATCCAAATTTATTCTTGATAGAGACTAGCTTTTCAGTAATTTCCTCCATGGCTTTTTCCCAGGATATTTGGACGAAAGAGCCATTAATTTTTTTAAGAGGATAAAGAATTCTGTCGGGTGAATAAACCCTTTCAATATAACTAAGGCCTTTTAGGCAAGGCCCTTCCGGAGTTGCTTTATTTGTTGGGTCGGGATCAATTTTCACAAGCCGACCCCTATCTGTCCACACTTTAAAAGAGCAGGTGCTGTAGCAGTTTCTTGGACAGGTTGTGACGTGTTCTTGCATGCCTTTGATTAGACCCCCAAGCGAAATTAAGATCATTTTTAACAATAATCAAAGCCCAATACTATTCTTTTAGTCAAGCTCCCTTATTTTTATATTTCGCCAGGCTACCTGGAACGGCCCCCTATCTCTAACTCCGTGAACCTGAAGTCCGATAAAGCCCTTTGGATGCGTTTCAAATTTCTCTTCATCTGTTAAATCTGAGATTTGCTTGTCGTTGATCCAAACCTGGATTCTAGATCCCTTTGCGATTATTTTATAATTATTCCACTCGCCATCTTTAAAGCTTTTATGTGGAATTAATTTATCTTTCTGGGTCATCCATCCTCCACAAGCCTCCCCGTAAATATATCCAGCTTCGGCTCCATTTTCACCACTTGCTTCAATTTCGATCTGGGGACCGTTCACCCGACCAAATTTCTCGTCGTTTTTTGGATTTTTAGTTTGGGAGCGGATTTGTACACCGGAGTTTAATTCATTACTCATCAATTTGACGTCAAATACCAATTCAAAATCGCCATATTCCTTTTCGGTACAAAGGAAAGAATTTGGACTTCCCGGTGCCGTTTTTCCAATGATCATTCCATCTTCTACCCGGTAGGTAGCTGTTCCGTTTTTTTGAATCCAGCCCTTGGTATTTTTACCATTGAATAGAGACTTCCAATCATCTCCTCCGGCAAACAATGATATCGAAAACACAAGGAGGAACGCAGTTAAAGCGAATTGTTTCTTTTTCATATGTTCATAATTTATTTACGTTTTATAATTTTCTGAAGAATTAAAAAGCTATTCAGGGATCCACATATCATTAATTGTGAGACCACATTCTTCAATCATAGAAATAGCATAATCCATTCTTCCCAGATCTTCCGATCCTGCATTATTTGTTCCGAAGGTGAATTTAACTCCGGCTTCTTTAGCTCGTTTTATGAATGTAGGACCAGGAATACGCCGCCTATTATTTATTTCCAGTGCGATCTGATTTTCATATAGAGCCTTAATTACCGCATCCATTCGCTCCTCTGTCCATAATTCATCATAGTTCTGACTAATTTCATCTGGAAGGAATGTAGAATTTACATAAATTTGTATAGGTTCGTTTTCCAGAATACCCACAAGTCTGTCAACCATTTGATCCATGAAATCTTGTGGATCACCGACCTCTGTTTCCTCCTTTATCCAGAGGCGCATTCTTTTTCCGTTATCGTTAGTCCAGGTCATTGCGTCCGTGAAAGCATAATCGAATTGGTCAATACTTTCCTGAGAGAACATATCCAGCCATTCTCTTCCTTCCGCTTGCATTGCGAACCAGCTGTGAGGAGGTTTTTCATAGTTGTCGATATAATCTTGCAATTCAGAATCTGTTTCAAACCCCATTTTTAATCCACAATTAACAGCAAACCCATAAGTAAATCCATAATTACGAGCATTTTCAAGAGCCGCCTCCATTGTTAGATCGCCTTTAAGATGAACATGTAGGTCGATAAGAGGAAAATTAGCATTTGCAAGATCGAGTATTTGTTTTTCGAATTCAAGATCTTCAGGAGGCGTTCCCGGAGTTGGTAAATCATCTGGGAGCGCTTTAACTTTTATGTTTTTATAATGAACCTCACTCCCAGGGTCGTGACCCTGAAGCGCAAATGTTCCCGATGAAAGTACCCGTCCTATTTTGTCTCCGGGCCTATATGGATTTTCGGGTTCGGTATATTCAGACATTAGCTCATCATTTATATATATTTTAATAGTTTTCCCCTGAACTATAATATGGTAGTTGAACCATTCACCATCCTTTACAGGTGATTTCCACACATTTCGGATAGCATAAATACTACCTGTCATTTTGTGTTCTACATAAGCTCCCGGTTTTGATGGCTTATTGGAATTAATTACCTGACATTCATAGCCCTTATCAGGCCAGCCCTCTTCCTGAAATTCTGTATGAAAGTATATACCTGAATTTGCGCCAGGCACAGTTTTTACATCAATCATTAGTTCAAAATTCTTAAAATCGTGATTTTCGGTATCACCGGTATAAAATAAATGAGACCTTGGACCTGAAGTGACTAGTTCTCCATTTTCAACTTTCCAGGTATCTTGATTTTCAGATGCTTTCCAGCCTGAAAGGTCTTCTCCATTGAATAACGAGACCCAGTCATTTGAAGAGCAGCCTGATAACAGGAATGAAAAGAAGCCGAATACAAGGAATTGTGAAATTTTCATAATTTGTGGGTTTATGTTATTGAAAGTTTAAAGATATGAAAAATAGCCACAACAAGTTACAGGAATTATTATACGCCATTAATGGGATGTGCCGGTCATGTACACTAGTGAAGTATAGCAGGTCCTTCCAAATAACAGCAGAAGGAATTTAAACATCTCCATAACGTATCCTAAGGTATCCTTCTTAGTCATCCTCACGGATAGCCGTTGTGATAAAAACCCGATCGTATCACATTACGTGACGCGAAAGCCCAAGTCTTGACACCTCTGTGTTCCATCTAACATTATGAGAGATTTTCACAATGGAAGCCCAAATCAATTGATAAAATTCATAAAACATAAGTTAAGTCTCATGGTTATAACTCACACATATTGACGCAGATAACAACATTCGAATATTTAATAATGATATAAATAAAACTGTCGACCTGAAATTTAACATTTAATTTTACTTTATATATCATATTTTTTTTTATAATTGTTTCGTAATTACCCGGTTTCCGATACAAATCTCTAATAATCACCCGGGTAATAGAGTTCTTATTGAGGTTAAAGGCGAGATATAGTTAGTTATTCTTTGTAGTTATAGGTCAGAGTTATTAATCTATAAAATATGATCTGATTATGCCCGAACAATTAAAAAGACTTTTCCCCCTATTCGCAATTTTTATAATTATTTTCCTAATTATACGTCATTTACTTATTCCTGACACATTTGGACTATATGGTCATTATAGGGGAGATGCACTAAAGGATAATGCAAACATAGAACTTGTTTATGCCAGCAAAGAAGCATGTATTGAATGCCACTCAGATATACGGGAAATGCTGGAAATGGATGAGCATTCCGATATCTCATGCCTGTCCTGTCATGGTCCGGGTTTAGAACATGTAGAAAATCCAGAAACGGCTAATATAGAAAAGCCTGGTAGCAGAGAATTCTGTGGCCGCTGTCACGCCATTAACCCTGCACGATCTACAAACATGATTATCCAGGTTGACATTAAAGAACATCATGCCGAAAAAAAAGATTGTATAGATTGTCATAATCCACACCAGGTATGGGAAATAAAGGAATAAAGTCTTCAAGACGCAAATTCGTAAAAAAAACTGCAGCAATAGCGGGCACATTGGTTGCCAGTTCGCTTATTGAACCCTTTAAGCTACTTGTCTATGCAACAGAGGAACCAAAGGACGAAGGTCCCTGGTGGGGGGTTGGAATTGATATCAGCAAGTGTATAGGATGCGGACTTTGTGCGAAATCTTGTAAAATAGAAAATAATGTTCCCGAAGATCCCTTTTTCTTCAGATCATGGGTGGAGCAGTATACCGTTTATAATGATGGAACTGTAAAGGTGGTATCCCCGAACGGGGGAATAGATGGGTTTAATCAGGAAGAAGATAAAGAGAATATTTTTAAGACTTTTTTTGTGCCAAAGATGTGCAATCAGTGTGCAAAATCACCTTGCACTCAGGTATGTCCAGTTGGGGCCACATTCGAAACCCCGGAAGGAATTACACTGGTCGATTCAGAACATTGCATCGGTTGCTCTTATTGTGTCCAGGCATGCCCCTATGGTTGCCGTTATATTCACCCTGAAAGTATAGTTGCCGATAAGTGTACGCTCTGTTATCACCGATTAACAAAAGGAATAGCTCCTGCCTGTATGGAAGTCTGCCCGACTGGGGCCAGGATATATGGGAATTTAAGAGATCCCGAAAGTGAGTTAGTCAAGTATATGAAAAATAATAGTTACCAGGTCCTTAAACCCAATCTGAATACAGGTTCAAAGCTTTATTATAATGCATTAAGCGCAGAAGTGATATAATATGGAAAATCATATACAACATCTATACGAAATGCTTTCACAGGTAGAGGGTTATATCTATCCAAATGAAATCGCATTGCAATGGGGTATTCTGATAGTACTCTATCCCTATATAACAGGTCTGGTTGCAGGAGCATTTATAATGGCCTCGTTGGAACGCGTGTTCAATGTTACGGTCCTTAAACCAACATACGAACTGGCTCTATTAACAGCTCTGGCTTTCCTGATATGTGCTCCTTTGCCCCTCATTTCTCACCTTGGGCACCCAGGAAGGGCATATGAGATAATGATTACGCCAAATAAGGGATCGGCCATGGCAATATTCGGATTTGTTTACCTGTGGTATCTCATGGTTGTTTTATTGCTCGAAATATGGTTTGATTACCGACGCGATTTTGTTATCTGGAGCAGAGAAAAGACAGGACTGATGAAATGGGTCTATCGGGTCCTCACTCTTGGGATGAGCGATATTTCGCCAGCAGCCTTAAAATGGGACATTAAATTGGGCAATATTATAACGGTTGTCGGAATTCCCTCGGCATTCCTGCTACATGGATACGTGGGTTTTATTTTTGGTTCCATTAAAGCGAATCCTTGGTGGTCAACGGTTATGATGCCGGTAATATTCCTGTTCTCAGCTATGGTATCCGGAATAGCTCTTGTAATGTTATTATACATGATTGTATCCTATTTAAGGAAAGTTAAAATTGATATGCCCTGCCTTGATACCATCGGTAAATTCTTGTTTTACGCCTTGATAATTGATTTTTCTCTTGAATCACTAGATCAGATACACCGAATCTATGAAGCAGAAGAGTCATTTGACATACTTCACATGCTTGTCTCGGGTAAACTTTACATAACATTATTTGGAATGCAGATTCTGTTTGGCATGGTGATCCCAATGATCGGACTGGGAATTCTGCAGGTTGCAAAAATCAAAGAGAATATCAGAAAAATAATCCTCCTGATAACCGGAATACTTGTGTTGAACGGGATTTTCTTTATGAGATGGAATGTAGTAATCGGTGGCCAGTTATTCTCAAAAAGCTTTCATGGTTTTACTAGTTTCAAACTGGGATTAATTGGAACAGAAGGACTGTTTATGGCTATTGCCTGGCTTCTGCTTCCCTTTGCTGTACTTGCCTTTTTATTGTGGTTAATGCCTCCCTGGAAAAAGATGAATTCAGAATAATCAAATTGATAAATAATGAACAATTATTCTCAATCGGATAAAGAAAACCTGAAAAATTTATCAGAACAGGTGAAAGACCTTCTATCTCGGGTTGTAAGATTAGAAGGACAGAACAATTTAAGTCAATCAGGAACGCTTCAAATAAAAGACGACCCCATGGAGGATAATTCTGAACATGGGAGCGAGCTTTCGAACGAAATACATAATGAAACAATAGAGTCCAGAATTGGAGAAGTTGGGATGGCCTGGTTAGGAAATATAGTACTCTTATTTGGCATCATTTTCCTTTTACAGTTACTCAATAACCAAGGCTTTGAAATAGCGTCTGCGTTGGCGGGATTTGTAGCCGTAGGTGGCGTTTACTTCTTGGGACATGGTCTCAAAAATCAATACCATCTCATGTCAAAGCTATTTACATACAACGGGCACCTCCTTTTGTTCTTTGTGATCATGAGACTGCATTTTATCTCCTCTGGCGAAGTTATTACGAGTAAACCGCTTGGACTATTACTGGTTTTGATTACAATTATCACATTGCTATATATTTCCTTTCGAGACAGATCGCAGGTTTTAGCTGCTATTGTTCTGGTAATGGCTGTAGTACTTGGCATATTCAGTAATTCAACTCATGTGATGCTTACGCTTATGATAGCAATCGCAATCCTTTCTGTTTTTCTTTCAATTAAATTTGGATGGTGGGACATTTTGATTTTATCTATTTTCCTTGTCTACTCAACCTACCTTATGTGGATGTTAAATAATCCATTCATTAATCATAGTCTGGAAGCGGTATCCAATCACCAATTCAGTCATCTCTATTTATTTGGATTTGCCTTCATATACTCGATTCCGGCTCTTTTAAAAGCAAATGAAAAATTTAATACCCAAAGGCTAAACAGCATCATTATTATTAACGGGATAGGATTCTCACTGACAACAAGCTTTGTTATTTTAACATTTTTCAGTGAGAACTACGTGCTTCTTCTTGGTCTTATTTCAGCTTTTTGTGTGATCTACTCAATTATTTTGCAATGGAAGGGGGACTGGAAAATTGCCTCTGCTCTTTATGCACTTTATGGATTTGTAGTTCTAAGTATAACGGTTTCGATTATTTATAAATTCCCTCTTGCCTTTCTTTTATTATCGATTCAGAGCTTGCTCGTAGTATCAATGGCCCTCTGGTTCCGGTCGAGGTTCATAGTGATTATGAATGTTGTTCTGTTTATAGGCTTATTGATAGCATATCTCGCGTTTAATGAATCAATCAATATTGTTAACATTGCCTTTGCTGTTGTTGCGTTAATAACGGCAAGAATTATGAATTGGAAAAAGAAACGTCTGGAGATACGGACTGAATTAATTCGCAATATATACCTGTTCTCAGGATTTATAATGACACTAATCAGTCTTTACAAAGTTGTTCCTGCAAAATTTGTCACTCTTTCCTGGACCCTTTCAGCCCTGTTGTTTTTTATTTTAAGCATCCTTTTATCAAATGTAAAATATCGTTGGCTCGCCATAACTACAATGATAGTAACTGCAATTCATCTCTTTCTTTTCGACCTGAAAAATATTAGTATAGGGTATAGGATTGTGGCTCTGTTGTTTTTAGCTATTATCTCACTTGGTATTTCTATATTCTATGCAAGGCGGATGAAAATAAAGAATAGCGAATCAGAAAAGGAGAAGAATTAGTTGTGTGATTTATTTTAAATAGTCAGCTATTTGAATACTCTTTCGCTTGAGGTGTACCTACCTCCTCCGAGCTCCAACAAAAGACCCTTCCCAAGAGAATTATTATATTAATGGTATTTCTCAATTGATACCTCAGCCAATTTTTGGGATATTACTATAATGGAGGAGGTTAATTAATGGAATTTAAGGATCTACAAAGATTTTTCTCTGGAGAATTTACAGACCGGGAGAAGACAGATCTTTTCAATCTTTTTCAAAAAACGAAAGGAAAGAAGATTCTAGCCATTGCTCTTGAGGAAGGCTGGAATATGTCTGCCAATAGAATAGAAAGTAATTGGGACTCTGAATTATGCTATAATAAAATACTAAAAAAGATCAATATGGATTTTACTTAATTCTAAATTATTGTTTAACTATAAAATAAAACCCCCAAAATGATCAAACCTATTCAAAAATCGGATAACGTCATAATAAGATACCTGCAAAGGTATATTGGCGTTGCTATTCTGGCAATCCTGGTTTCGTTACCAGGAAATGCATGGTCGCAAGGCCAGGTAGTAACAGGTAAAGTTATTAGTTCGGAAGATGATGGAGCCTCTCTTCCAGGTGTAAATGTTATTGAAAAGGGCACTTACAATGGAACAATCACTAACACAGAGGGAGAGTTTTCCCTGACCGTCAAGGATCAGGATGCGACAATCTCTTTCAGTTTAGTCGGATTTTTGACACAAGAAATTCCAGTTGGAAATCAAACTGTAATCAACATCACAATGTCGACAGACATTCAAGGTTTGGATGAAGTTGTCGTTATTGGATATGGAACTCAAATGAAAAGTGAACTCACTGGATCAGTTGTTTCAATTCCGAAAGAAAGATTGGAAACAATGCAATTTAACAATTTTGCAAATGCAATTCAGGGATCGATGCCTGGAGTATCAGTTACTACAGCTGGAGGTGGAGCGGAAGGCAACGATGTGGTTATCCTGATTCGCGGGAGGAATTCCATTACGGCCGACATCGAGCCCCTGATCATCCTGGACGGCATCCCCTATTCGGGATCGTATTCCACCATTAACTCTGAGGATATACAGTCCATTGAAGTCTTGAAGGACGCTTCCGCCTCGGCCATTTACGGATCAAGGGGGTCCAATGGGGTAATACTGATCACGACCAAAAAAGGAACTGCGGGACAGATGATAGTAAATGCGGATTTCAAGTATGGGATCAGTACGGTGACAAATTTGCCGGATGTTATGGACGGGGAAGAATTCGCTGCCGCCAAATTACAATACAAACCCGCCGAGGGTCTGGACCTTTCCGAAATAGCAGTTCTTGAAAGCGATAATCCTAAGGGTACAGACTGGCTGGAACTGGCAACCAGGCAAGGAAGCAAGCGCAAGGCAGGACTTTCGTTAAGGGGTGGCACGGAAAAATACAATTATTTCACATCCTTTAACCACCTGGATGTAGCGGGGGTTACGAAAAATGACAATTTCAAAAGAGAATCCTTCCGGTTGAACATGGAGACCCAGCCTAAGGATTGGCTGACTTTTGGCTCCAATACCCTGCTTAATTATGCTGACCGATCAGGTAAGGGAGCCGACTTTTCCGGCGCACTCTGGATGAATCCTTTAACCCTCCCTTACGAAGAAGACGGAGACATGATCCTGCGTCCCTGGCCGGAAGATACTTACTTTAACAACCCATTGGGCGCCATACTTTATCAGGATGAAGACAAGTCTTATGATTTATTTTCCAACAATTATATAGTGGTATCGTTTCCGTGGATCAAGGGATTGCAGTATAAATTGAACTCCGGGATTGAATATAGTGCCAGCACCCATTCCCAGTACATGGGAAGGAATTCACCAGAAGGGTTTAACAGGGGTGGATATGCAAGTGTCCGTAACAGTCGCAGGACAAACGTAGTACTTGAAAATATCCTTAATTATCAAAATTCATTCGGGGACCATACCGTTGGCGTTACCGGGCTATACAGTTTCCAGGAAACCATACGTCACAGCGACGGGATAAACGCTCGGGACTTTGATATGGATGTACTTTCCTGGTGGCAGATGAGCATAGGAAGCGGAATTTCACCGAGTCAAACGATTGTCCAAACCGATCTCCTGTCATGGATGGGGCGTTTAAATTACAACTACGCCAAAAAGTACTACGCAACCTTTACACTCCGCAAGGACGGATATTCGGGATTTGGAGCAAATTCGAAATGGGGAACCTTCCCATCCCTTGCATTGTCCTGGAATATGAAGAACGAGGATTTCCTGGCCAATGTGGATTTTGTGAACCAGTTGAAGCTGAGAGTATCGTATGGAAAGAACGGCAACCAGGCCGTGAAACCTTATACAACCATATCAAGAATGGGAGTTGAGACTTTTATTGCGGGCGAAGATTTTTCCTACAATTACCTAACCGTGGACAACACTACGGCGCCTGGACTTGTTCCGGCAATTATTGGAAACCAGAGCCTGGGATGGGAGGAGACAACATCCATGAATCTTGGCCTGGATTTCCTGTTTGCCTCCCGTCTGCAGGGAACCCTGGATGTGTATAATGCGGATACGGACAGATTATTACTTGAACGGACGATCTCTGCCACCCATGGCATTGAAAGCATCATGCAGAACATTGGCAAGGTCAATAACAAGGGCGTGGAACTGGGCCTGACCGGTTATCTTGTTTCCGGGAAAGATTTCAAATGGAATGCCTCCGTGGTTGGATCTTACGTAAATAATAAGATCGTTGCTCTATACGGAGGAGAAGGCGGAGACGATGTCGCGAACAAGTGGTTCATCGGATACCCCATCCTATCAAATTATGACTACGTTTTTGATGGTATTCTTCAAAACTCGGCGGATACTGCCGCATTCAATCCTATCGCAATTAATAGCGGTGAAAGGAATGGATTAATTCCGGGAGCTGCCATTGTGAAAGATATTGACGGTAACGACACGATAAATGACTTGGACAGGGATCTGATCGGCCATACTGACCCAAACATGCACCTCGGAGTTTCAACCACCCTGAACTACAAGGGAATAGGCCTCTATGTCCTGTTCCAGGGCGTATATGGTGCGACAAGAGCAAATGTTTGCCTGGTGAACGACAACTGGGGATATCGCAGAAACACGACCAACCTGGAATTCTGGACTCCGGAAAATCACTCAAATACAACCCCCGCAAACACAAGCCTGTATAGTACCAACCCCTGGGATACCGGTAAATATCAAAAAGCAGACTTCTGGAGGCTGAGAGACGTCATACTCAGCTACGATCTGCCTTCATCCCTTCTGAGCAGAGCACAAATCGACGGGCTCAGGATCTTCATCCAGGGTACCAATCTGGCAACCTTTACAGACTGGTACGGCATGGATCCTGAATTTCAAACGGATCCATCGGCAGGGGAGGATTATGAAGATCAGGATGATTTTCAGCCCCTGCAAAAAGAGGTATTGTTTGGTATATCGGTCACTTTTTAATCCTTATAATTTTGAATGACATGAAAAATACAAAAAATATTATTATAGTTTTTTTGCTGGCAATCTTTACGCTGGGCTGTTCAGAGGAATACCTGGTGGAAGATCCGCCGGACGTGATGTCATCGCGTAATCTGTTTGAAACAACAGAGGGTTTTCAGATGGGCATCAATGCACTGTATGCACAGGCACGTATTGAAAAGAAAGGGTATGATTCCAACACGCCTACCCTTAATTTTACCTTTATCGGTACGGATATCTGTTTTGCGCTGAGTGTGGGCTCTGCTGTGAATAAATTCGGACTTGAAGTTCAGCCAAGCGAAGGGCACTATCTGTTTATGTGGAGCTGGCTGTATAGCATCATCAACTCGGCTAACACGATCATTATAGCCTCCGAGCAGCCGTACGTGAACTGGACCGAAGCAGAAATGAAACAGACACAGGGTGAGGCCCGGTTCTTCAGGGCATTCGCGTACCGGCACCTGGTAAACCTTTTCGGAGATGTGCCGCTGAACCTGGCTGAAGCCGGGGGCGAAATAAAAACAGACTGGGTGAGGACCCCCGTGGCAGAAATACGGCAACAGATAGTGGAGGACCTGCAATATGCGGTAGATAATATTACGGGAGACCCGAATCCTAAGGCGAGCAATATCACCAGCTGGGTGGCCAAACATTATCTAGCCGAAGTAAACATGGAATTGGGCAATAATGTAGAAGCGGAAACACTACTCAGGGATATTATTGACAACGGCCCGTACCAACTGGTAACCGATAGGTACGGAGTCAACCTGGATAAGCCGGGAGACGTATTCAGCGACATGTTCCTGGAGGGCAATACAAACCGTGATGATGGGAATACTGAAAACATGTATGTATTACAAAGTGAACCACTTGTTGAAGGAGGGGATTATTTCTGGAACCGTCGCTATTTTGGCGGCCGCTACGACAAGATTCAGGTAATCGGAGACGATAGTGTCTTGGTTACCCCATTCAAGATTTCCAATGATAGAGGAGGAAGGGGCGTAGGGGATGCCCAACCCACCGTTTTCATGATGTCTCTGTTCAAACCCGGGAACAATGCCGGATCGCAAAACGACAACAGGGGGTCTGAATTTACCTGGAGGAAGTACCTAATATTAACCGATTATGCTGAGGGAGAAGCAATGGGTGCAGATTTACTTCCATCCGGATATAACTATGGCGACACAATCTGGCTGGAAACAGAAACATATTCATACAAAAACTGGTACTGGACCTGGTCCCGAAAGCACGATGAGACCAACCCGGTTACTTTAGATAAGCACCAAGGGTATAAAGACTGGCCTTACCTGAGATTGGCTGAATGTTATTTATTGCTTGCCGAGACCCAGTTTAAAAATGGGAAGGCCAGCGATGCTGCCAACTCGATAAACGAACTTCGCGAACGGGCCAATGCAGACCGGATTTCGGCTGCCGATGTGGACATTGATTTCATTCTGGACGAAAGTGCCCGAGAATTGTGGGGCGAGGGTCACAGAAGGTACGTTCTCATGCGTAACAACTTATGGCTGGAGCGTACTTCGCTATACAATGATGCCGTGATTGATGATGGGGTTACAGGATGGAACAGCACAGGTCCGACTGAACGGGATTTGCTGCTTCCGATCCCCCAAAGCGTGATCGACGCAAACCTGGATCTTAAATTTCCTCAAAACCCTGGTTACGATTAAAGCAGTTTAATAAAAGATAGAATCCTTTAAGAAACCATCCCCCATGCGATTTTTGTTATTGGGGGATGGTTTTTTGATCAGACGCTTTGTGATACCTGCATCACCTGAATAATATTTCACTTCTATTTAAATCAACTTCAATGGGTTTGATAAAGACAATTTTAACTGTTGTTGTGATCTTCACAATCGCTTGTTCACAAACAGCTAATACGAATATAAATGACGGCACTTCCAAGATTAATGATAATTATCCCCGGCTTATTATCACGGAGGATAACATTGATGATCTAATTCATAAAGCTGAAACTACTAATAAACACCTTTATGATCTTACTATTCAGTTAGCAGATGATTTTATAGAGGAAGAGCCAGCTCAGGATCTAGATGCAAATAATAGGAACAGGAGAATAGGCGAATCTCTGCCATCCTTAGGATTGGCCTATCAACTTACCAGGGATGTTAAATATCTTAGTGGAGCAGAAAAATGGATTAGGGCGATATTAGATGTAGAAAGCTGGGAAGGAAGTCAAAATCTTGGACGTTCTTCGTGGGTAAGCGGGCTCGCACAGATTTATGATTGGCTTTATAATTATCTGGACGATGATTTGAAAAAAAGTATTGTAATACGACTTACAAAAGAAGCAGAAATAGTAAAAAATACAGCTTCCAGCACAAGAGCCTTAAGCAATCATTTACTAATTGAAACATCGGCAATAGGTACAGTTGGATTAATACTGGAAGAAGGGGATCCTAACCGGGAAAGATTCTTGAGTCAGGCAAATGAGTGGACAGAGTATATAATCCAAAACGCCCCTTTGGACGGATCCTGGGGAGAGGGTGTTCAATACTGGCAATATGGTACGGGCTATTTTCTGAGATACCTTGAAGGTGCCAAAACCTCTGGTTATCATGATTATTTTAAAGACTATTCATGGCTCAAAAAGACTGGCAAATTTCTTATACATTTTTCAGTCCCCGATAAAACAACCAGAGTAATTAATTTTAGTGATTGTAACACTGACTTGTATTTACCAGCCTATTTGCTTTATCTGCCTGCTAGTAAATATAGGGATGGTGTTGTACAGGACTTTGCATTAGAAATTCAGGATACGATACCTCATAAATTGTCATGGATGGATTTTTTATGCTATGACGCTTCAGTTAGCCCAATTGATTATAAATCTGCAGAAATGGATTTTCATTATTTTGAGGATCATGGTTTTGTGACAATGCGCAGTAGTTGGAAAGAGGATGCTACCTTAGTAGGGTTTCGATGTGGACCCGCTCCGGGACACGCAAATCAAGTAAAACCAGAGAGAGTATCACACAGAGGCTACGGACCCGGACATCAGCATCCGAATATTAATCATTTTGTAATCTATGCAAATGGCACATGGCTGGCCATCGATCCCGGCTATACTAAATTAAAAGAAACACGAAATCACAATACGATTTTAGTAAATGGTAAAGGACAGGCAGGAGCAGGAGAAAAATGGCTGGATTATATGGCATTCCAAAACCGGGAACCGGCTCCAAAAATAATGCTGACTGAAACAAGGGATGAATATGACTATGTTATTGGGAATGCAGGAAATATATATGTTGACGAAGCCGGCCTTGAGTATTTTGAGCGTCAATTGATGTTTATTAAACCAAACATAATAATTATTGCGGATAGGCTAAAAGCTAAAGCTGGCTCCTCCTTTGAATGGTCACTGCAGGCCAATGAAATTGCTAATATTGAAAAGAGAGCTTCCGGTTATGAAGTAGAAAAAGAAAAGGCATCATTATCAATGTTTCCACTGTTGCCTTCAGGGGTTTCCTCTGAAGTAACTGAACGAATGCTGGAGGCATCTGATGTATATGGTTCATCAGAATATGATCAGGATGAAGCACGTTTAAGAACGATTAAACTGAAGACTACCGGTTCTGAAACCAATTATTTGGTAGTGCTTACAGTAAATAAGCCAGGAGAGACAAGACCAGTAGTATCTATTAATGATGGTCTGATTCGTATAGTAAAAGAAGGTGAAGAAATTTTAGTAAATCATCATCCTGAAAGAGAATTATCTACAAAAATATTGGATTATTAATTTGATTTCAAAAATCTAAACCTGCTTATAATCAGCATAATACGATCATATTACTCTACATTTCAGGTGTCTCGTTAAAATTAAAATTAGGGAAAATCAGATGTCACAACAAATGGATCAGTATTTGGCACACCGTATTACATTTATTCTAAATCCATCTCCCACAAAAGACACGAGATTGCTTCACCTCCTCCGTCGGTTCGCAATGACGAAACTCACTCGGGGGTTGGGTGGTATAAAAAAGTTGGCGGCTTTGCCGCCAACTTTTTTATACCACAGCGCTGCCAAAGCCACGTATTTGCGAAGAAGCCCGAGGAACGAGAGCGACTGAAGCAATCTCTTCTTTACCCTCACAAGTCGTAATTATTTTGAATTTCATGTGTCTTTTTCGGAAAACAGGATCAAATTTTCATTGGTTAGCGCCCTGTTGATTTACTTCATTTTTCAGCCTAATTGAAAGCCTCAGGATACCACTTCATTGCATTGGAGAAATAAATTTTTCTCAAGATATCTTCATCCAGTTCTAATCCATTGAAGGGTTTATCAAAATTTCGGGAAGTCATTGTTTCGTTGGTCGAAAAATACTTCCAGTCTGACTTCCACCTATTCTCATATGAGGCTAATCTACTTTCAATATTATCTTCTACAGTAATTCCAATATCGGTACCATACAGCAGCCTGTCCTGATACTTAATAACAAAGGCCTTTACTTTTTCCCTTTCCTGAAACTGTAAATCTCCTACTCTGGCAGACATATCGACAGCAAGATTTGGATACTTGTCCAGACGCAGGGCCAACTCATCGACGCTCCACTCAAGACTTCCCAAATGTGCCCCAACAAATCTCAGGTCGGGGTTTTTTGCAAGTAAATTGTCTCGGGATTCAATTAGTTTTTCATATGATGGATAATCCGGGTGTAAATACATATGATATTCCGGATGTGACTCGTAATATCTTTTATTGTTATTGACAGTCATTGAATCTAATGGGAGCCAACAGTTTTTTGGTTCTCCAATATGTGCTACAACCGTTTTATCATTTTCGATAATAAAGTCAATAATTGGATCAAACATAGGGTCATCTATAAAAACAAAATTACCCATACTATCACGGAATGTCATTCCGATATCTTTCCATATTTTAACACCAATTGCCCCTTCTTCAAAATCCTTTTTAAGTTTCAGGATTACATCATCTGCCCAGTCAGGGTCTTCGAAGTTTTCCATTGAAAAGGTTGTGATATATGAAATTTTCTCTGGATATTTCTCCTTCATTGCTTTGGCAAATACCATTTGTGAATCAATATAGACCTGGCTGTGTGACTTGGTATTAAGTGTAAGTAATTTGAAGCCCTCTGCTTCAGCCAAATCCATTATTTCTGTATTTTCTGTCCTTATATGCACATGAACATCTATTTTGGTCATCTCATGGTAGAGATCGGATTGTTTACCGTTACAGGAGATTAGTAGAAAAAAAACTGGAAAAATTCTAAAAACGGACATTTTATGAGATTTCATAATTACTGAATTAATTAATGAAAATAATTTACAATATCTGGTAATCTACTAATAATATAATACGAAACTTTGTCAATACGAACGCGTTCCCCATTATTTTAGGGCATTATAAATATATCTTATTATTATCAATAAAAAGATTATTTGTAAAAATAGTGTTATATTTATTGACTAATGATTTTCTGATAATAGATT
>JAGLSB010000471.1 GCA_023135955.1 Bacteroidales bacterium
CCGGGTTCCATTCCTTTGGAGCCTCAAGCTCATCGGGGTAAAAAGGATATTTAATATTGGTGTAAACAGGAGTCCCATGACCCTGTATTTCCCAATTTGAGGGTACGGGGATATCATCCCATCCGGAAACATCAAATTCAGGTTTATAAAACATTTCAGGTCTGTCGGCAGGCTTTGAAGACCATTGAAATTTCCAGCTTCCATTCAGACTTAAAAAATAGGGGGAATTTTGTTTTTCAAATGTCAGAGCATTACTTACTGAATCATAAACCATCATCGTAGTATGGGGTTTCTCTCTGTTTCGTTCCAAAACCCTGACATTATCCCATTCCGGGGGAGTGTTAGCAACGATATCGGAATATGCTAAAAGAAGTAAAATAAAAAGGAAAGTAATTCTCAACATGATCTATAAAATATTTAATTAATATATGAAAAGGGGGTAATTCAACAGAAAGAAAAAACTCTGCACATAAGATATCTGCAGAGTTTTCTTTACTATGAAATTTACAGTGAGCTATTTTACCATTCGAACAACATTGTTTTCACCGTTCTCATTTCGTACCTGTATAAAATAAATACCTGGCTCCCAGCTTCCTGTTGCGAGTTCAACTTTGAATCTCTTCACTTTGATGGTTTCCTGAATCTTTTTACCCAGCATATCAAATACCTGAATCGATTCGACCGGACTTGATGAAGCAACCATTATTCTGCTGCTAAAGGGATTCGGATACAGGCTTAATCCTTCATTTCTTAAGGATTCTGTGCTTGTCTCAATCTCAGCGGTGAATGTCACTCCTTCTGAAGCGGTTACATCCGTTTCACTCAGGCTTAATTCTGCAGCGGCAACCGTAACGCTTACATTTACAATGTCTGCATCATAATCCTCACTTGCGTTACCTGACAGTACGATCTCGGCTGATGTATCATCAACCCGATTTACAGACCCTGCAGTAACTCCTGCAGGAAGATTGCTTATGATCCAGTTTTCAAGTGTCAGGCTTTCCACAAAGCTATCCTCAACCAACATTACGCTGATAACCTCACCGTCTTCGGCACCTTCCAGAATTTCTCCGTCATCACTGATTGTGATTTCGGCAGGTTCAACAGTGGCGGTCAGTGTAACTCCGGTATTTGCACTCAGATCGGTTTCTGATATCTGCAATTCTGCAGCTGTTACGGTTACAGTCAGATCCACAATATCCTGATCATAATCTGTGGTTGCGTTTCCGGCAAGAGTTATTTCTACTTTGGTATCATCCACTCTTGTAAGGCTTCCCATACTAACTCCTTCGGGTAAATTGGTCAGGGTCCAGTTAGCCTCAGTAAGGCTGGCGGCAAAGCTATCATAAACAAGGCTAACGGTAATCACTTCACCATCTTCAGCTCCTTCAAGTATTTCTCCGTCATCACTGATGGAGAGGGCAGGAGATTCATCGATAACAGTGAAGTTTACGCCTGAGGCAGACAAACTTTTGTTTGAAGTAACAAACTCATCTCTGCTGCCGGTTATGGATATAATCAGGTCAGCATCATAACCAACAGAAGCGTTTCCTGAAAGTGTTATTTCAATTGTAGTGTCATCCACTCTGTTCAGCGAACCAAGGCTTACTCCTTCCGGTAAATTTTCGGCAACCCAATTTATAATCAGCGGAGTAGCGACAAATGTATCATAATTCAATTTCACGGTTATTACCTCCCCGTCTTCGGCCCCTTCCAGAATCTCACCGTCATCGCTAACTTCAATCCCTGGTTCCGTGATTAAATAAAGTTTCATATTATCAATGTGGGTTTCTTTACCGGCACCCCACCGATATACAGCCAGCTTCACAGTATCTTTATCGTCTGCGACGGTAAAACGAGCCAGGCTCTCGGTCCAGTCTGTACTTTGTACAAAACTTCCCTTAGAAGTTACCGGATCTGCATCGATTACCACCACGTTTGTCTTATTACCATCAGGAGTTTTGAGATCGGCAGTAAAAACATAAGAGCTGCCGGGGTTCAGTTCAATCCATTTTTGAAACCAATTGTTGTTTTCGTCTGCGGCACTTGTGTACATTACCACGTAACCATCAAGCACCTTCACTGAGTCCGGAGCCCCCTGAGTATAAAAATCATAATCTGCTTTGAAAATGGAGTCTGTCAGGTGTGTTCCCTGGTCAAAACCATTAAAATCTTCTTCCCAGACTAATTGCATTTCACCTTCTAAGGTAGCCTTAAAAGTTACTCCTGTTTCAACGGAATTATCAAACTCATAATTGGTAAATTCTGCCGCTGCAATTGAAACGGTCATATTTGTAATATCCTCATCATAATCCCCGGTTGTGTTCCCGCCCAGAGTTATAACAACAGCTGTATCATTAACTCTGGAAATAGAGGCAACATCTACTCCTACAGGCAGGTTTGTTACTGTCCAGTTTTCCGTATTGATGGGATCTGTAAAGCTATCCAGATTCATGCTTAGAGTGATTTGCTCCCCGTCTTCAAAATCTTCCAATAATTCTCCATCATCACTAAGGAATAATTCCGGAGTAGGTGT
Source organism: Bacteroidales bacterium (assembly GCA_023135955.1). GTDB lineage: Bacteria > Bacteroidota > Bacteroidia > Bacteroidales > JAGLSB01. The sequence continues at coordinate 2,537 of JAGLSB010000471.1, forward strand.
CTCGCCAACTACCTCAACAACAGAGACATTGTCAATATAGCAAGCTGGCCCTGCCGGCCTGTATAATGAAACCCGCACAGAAGTAACTCCCTCCGGCACAGTAACTCTTGCTGTTTCAGTCGTCCAGTCAGCAGATGTAATTTTGGCTGTTCCTCCAAAGACTGCTTTGTCTGGATGATCCTCCTGCATTTGCATATCTATACCAGAAGTACCTTCAATCCCGTCCGGGAACGATGCAGTAAAAGAAATATCATAGCTCATACCGGATGTCAGAGTAATGATTTGAAGGAAGGAACCTGCCACCTCGGGCTTTATCAGTCCGGCCCACGAACCTTCATATACAATGCTATCCTGTACCATGTTACCCCAGCTATTCCATCCGGATCTTGTCCCGGTTTCAAAATCACCATTTGGAATCAGGTTTTGTGCCCCTATATTCAAAGATTGAAAGGCGATTGTCAGAATAAGTAAAATTTTTCTCATTTGTTTATGTTTTAATTAGTAATATTTTTACTGTCAAAAATATACAATTCTTGCATTCGGTTTTAAAAAAGGACAAAAAATAATATAATCATAGACACAATCAAAATTCCAAATAACAAATACTTCAAACGATTGTATTTTTTCAGTAATAGATTTCTGTCTTTGTTGATTATATTTTTGTCCGGGTCATGATTCATTAATTTCGTAGAATTTTTTATTATACTAATGTATAGTAAAACAGGGGGGGCGCCTGTAAAAATAATGTCAATTAATAAGCAGTTTAATCACAATATAATCACGATGAAAATTTCATATGTGTGGTTGAAATTAATCACAACCTTTTCGTTAATCCCTGATAGTCTGAGATATAACCCATGTTAATCTGAAGCAAAAATTAGAAACAGAACATATTACAAAATTCAATAAAACAAAGTTGTCTGGTTTCTATCAAGAATAAACCGACAACTCAGTTTTTCTTTTCCAAGGTCCGCCACCAAAAAATAAATTCCGTTTTCCAGATTCGGTTCAAACTCGAATATGTACTGTTTTTGTTCATTTGTTTTTAAATCCGGAAAGATTTGCACTACTTTACCTAAAGAGTCGAAAATCTGGACACTCAGGTTTTCCTGCTTGTCGGTTTGAAGCTCAAGAGACAGTGTATTGCTGGTAGGATTCGGAAAAACAAAACATCCCTGATACAGATAGTCGGAGTCATTAAATTTTGTCAGGCCGGTTGTTCCGGCTTTGGAATTACTGGCTCCTATATTGGGATTTCCGTTTACAAGATCGATCTGGTTCCCAAAATAATCAACCTCTGGATAGGCCGGGATCTCGGCAAACACACCTTTACCGGCTTGAGGAAAGACGGGGCCTGTTTTTGTCAGTCCGGCATCAATTGCAAAACTTTCGGAATTGATATCAAAACCTACTGGTTCATGAGAGGGAGCATTCAGGAATCCGGGATTTCCATATACTTTATGCTGATCCTCATCCTTAAAAGCCTGAGCCACCATGCCCATATAAAGATTATGGCTGATAAACATTTCTTCGCCAATTGGATCCAGAACCACCTGCTTGCCTCCGATATAAGAGCCATTGAGTGCAACAAAAATATTATTGTATATATAAGTGTTCTTTGCTTTAATATCAATGGATGTGTAAAATGCACTATCAATGTACACGGTATTGTTGTATATATAAGAAGAATCGCTGTAATGAATATTGTCCCCAACTTTATT
>JAGLSB010000472.1 GCA_023135955.1 Bacteroidales bacterium
AATAAAGAGTTATCTACTTCTGTATTGTCAACACCATCTTCTTCACCACCTGTTACTCCCAATTCAATTTCAAGAGTCATTCCAATCTTACTCATTCTTGCAAGATAAGTTTTGCAAATTTCAATATTTTCCTCAATTGGTTCTTCAGAAAGATCGAGCATGTGAGAGCTGAATAATGGTTTCCCATATTGTTCAAAATGCTTTTCACCAGCATCCAGTAGTCCGTCAATCCAGGGTAAAAGTTTCTTAGCTGCATGGTCGGTATGTAATACTACAGGAATACCATATAATTCTGACATCATATGAACATGCATTGCACCAGAAACTGTTCCAGCAATAGCAGTCTTTTGGTTTTCGTTAGGCAATCCTTTTCCGGCATAAAATAATCCTCCACCATTGGAGAATTGAATCATTACCGGTGAATTCACCACTTTGGCAGCTTCGAGAACTGCATTTATGGAATTTGTGCTAACAACATTCACAGCGGGCATGGCAAACTGGTTGTCTTTTGCTATTTGAAATACTTTTTGAAGGTCTTTTCCGGAAAGTACTCCCGGCTTAACGTGATCTAGAATTTTTTGAGACATGATATATATTTTACAATTAGAATTTTATAAGTCATATTTTCGGCAAATTTATAAATAAATGGGAGAATATTTCTATAAATTGAAAATAATTAGTTATGGTTCATGTTTAACTCTTTGCAGTTGTTGAACTCGCTTCGCTCGGTTCAGGTTGGTAGTTTGTTATTTTTTTATTTTAAAGCGAATATCTGTTCCTCCCCACTTGGGGGGAGGTTAGGAGGGGGTTGACGGTTCTGATTACTGGTCCAGAATTTCTTTTACCTTGCTTATTAAGTAGTGGCCATTGAAGTCGAAATGAGTTGAAATAGGATAATTTAAAATGGATATCCAATACCAATGTTAACAGTGAAGTCATCGGAGTTCATTTTACGATTTCCAATAATCCATCTTTGTCCATCGGGTAATATTGGGTCTCTCGCTTTCACCCCAAGGTCGAGCCTGAATACGAAAAATGAAAAATCAAACCGGGTTCCGAAACCTGTTCCAACAGCAATCTCTTTATGGAATGTATTTGTAGTAAATAGGGCACCTTCTCTTTCATCGCTTGAATTTATTGCCCAGATATTGCCGGCATCTATAAAAAGAGCCCCTTCTAAAAGCCAGAACAACTTAAACCGATATTCAATATTTGCCTCCAGTTTGATATCGGCTGTTTTATTTGGGTATGTATTTGTAATTTCTTCGACATAAGAACCCGGTCCCAGATTTCTTACCTGCCAAGCCCTGATGCTGTTTGCTCCTCCAGAAAAGTATTTCTTTTCAAAAGGTAAGGCATTTGAATTTGCATAAGGGATACCGGCACCTGCAAATAATCTGTAAACTACGCTGTTGTTATCATTAATGACATTATAATAACGAAAGTCAAAATCCCCCCTCAAATATTGCGCAAATTCAGTATTAAATAATTTATAATTATCCCCCTGTGTCTCAATATCCAATAAATTAAATGAAGTTGATAATAAATTGCCCGCAGATTCCAGATTTAATCTAAGATATTGAAAGTCAGAACTTTTTTGAATATTCTGATTGGTATAAATAAGACTATAATTTGAAACTGATACAAGATGCGGCTGATAAGAATAGAAAATATATTTTCCTTCAAGCCAATCTATGAATTTTTGTGATTTATATGGAATTTTTACAAAATTTAATTCGATTGGATTAATAATATGGGTAAGAAACCGGTTTCCCTTCCAGTTGTATCCAAATGATATGTTTGCAATGGTTCGGGAATAATCCGGACGTCTTTGAAAATTATATGCAACAGAAACAGTTGTACTTGGATTGAATTTTTTAATAAACTGATCAGTTTTGAATGGCAGGATAAATTTTGGAATACTTACCCTCATTTCGGAACCTAATTCCACCATATTCCCAAAATTGGCAGAATAACTTTCCTTCAAAGTTTCAAGTGCTCCTTTGAATCTTAGATCAAAATTTTCTGCACCCTTAAATAAATTTCGATGTTGATAAATTAAATTACCTGCTGCTCCAATATTTCCAGAAGAGTTAGTTCCTTCTACTTCAACAGTAAAAGACTGAAGAATAGAAGGTGTTAATAGTATTTCGCAATCAATACTTTTTTCACCTTTGTCAATTTCAGCTTGAGATTCTTTAAAGTTAATATTTACTGATCTGAAGGA
>JAGLSB010000473.1 GCA_023135955.1 Bacteroidales bacterium
AGGAAATAAATCAGTTTTTCAAGGAAAAAGCTAAATGGTCAGAAGTAACTGACGGGATACTTTTTCAAGATTTACCATTTAGTGATGATTTATTGGTGCAAAATTTGAACTATAGAAAGCGAATTCAAATAGCAGTTTATAATTCAGATATAATTAGTAACTTTGCGATCCATTTTGAAATGGGATGTAACTAAAACACAATGTGATGTTAAATTTAAAAGAACTTGAAACTAGATTAGATAAAGCACTAGAAAATGAAACTACGGATTCTTTAACTAGTTGGCTTTTTAATCAAAGAAAAGACAATCTTGAAAGTTTCTTTGGAACTGGCAGCATTGAAACGTTTAAAGATATTCCATATTCTTATCGTCAAAATCCTTCGTATAAAAATAATTACAAGAATAAATGCGAAGCAGAACCTAATACAAAACTTGCAAATGCTGCATAATGGACATAAGTAATCAACCTAAACTGATGTTTCACGGAGTTGATTTTTTTAATGTTAACTTCAATGCTTTGGCTCCTCGCACTGAGGACATGGAGATTGATATAAATTGCGAGCCAAAAGTTTATTACCCTTCTGATAATTTGAATGATTTTAAAATAGTAATGGATATTGATTTAAAATCAAAAGATTGTTTTGAACTAACATTAAGAGCTGTAGGAAATTTTGAGCTTGAGGCAGACCTAGATGAAAAATTAAGAAAGTCTTTCGATAATGCTAATGCACCTGCAATTATGTTTCCATATGTGAGGTCATTTATTTCAACCCTGACATCTAATTTAGGTAATGTTGTAGGCACATTACTTATACCTACTCAATTTTTTCAAGGGGATCTTGATGAAATAGAATTAGGAGAGTAGCGCACGTAACGCCAACAAGCGGTAATATGCAAGTGCCAATTTTTCGCTTCTACGAAAAATAATTCCAAATTATTTAATAACTTTATTCTATTAGCTTAAATGGTCGGGCACCAGCACATACCGCCATCCGTCAGACTGTGCAAAAACTCCTTCAAATTGTTTATAACCTGATCAAGCCATAATTCCTTTTTAATCAAGTATTTATTAACTTGATATCAATACAAAAAGCCAAGAATTATGGATCACAAGCAAGGATCAGACAGGAACCAGATGTTCATGTTTTGCCTGGAGTTCCATAGCCAACGATTCGTTTGTTAGGGTGGTGGATGCCTTTGTTGATGCTATTGATTTGAAAAGCTTTGGGTTTGCCCATGTTGAGTGTCATGAAGAAGGTCGACCCCCTTATCACCCTTCCATTTTGTTGAAGTTGTATTTATATGGATATCGTTATGGCATCAGAACAACCAGGAAACTTGAGCGTGAGGCTCAAACCAACATCGAAGCAATGTGGCTACTTACAGGACTTCGTCCGAAGTACAAAACCATTGCAGACTTTCGAAAAAACCATTCCAAAGCTTTTAGGGAAGTGTTTCGGAGATTTGTATGTCTTTTAAAAGACTGGAAATTGATAGATGGTCAGACGGTAGCTATTGATTCTTTTAAAATCAGGGGAAACAACTCTTTAAAGAACAATTTCAATGATAAAAAGTTAAGTCATCACCTTGCATATATAGACGCTCAAATAAGTGAATACGAAGCTTTGCTTGATGTTGCCGATAAGCAGGAAGATAAAAAAGGAATAGAAGAAAAACTTAAGGAGCGAAAAGAAAAACAGACAAAATACACCCAGGTTAAAAAAGACCTTGAAGAAAGTGGAGAAGAACAAATTTCATTGACAGATCCCGATTCAAGAGCAGTGATATTGCTAAGGAATATTGTTAATGTAGGTTATAATATCCAATCTTCTTCTGATTCAAAGCACAAATTTTTAGTTGAATACGATACCGGGCATGTAAATGACACAAATGCATTAGCAAACATTGCGATAGATACAAAAGAACTTCTGGGAGTAGAACATTTGAATGCACTGGCAGATAAAGGCTATCATACCGGGGCAGAATTAAGTAAATGCAGGGAAAATGGAATAACCACCTTTGTTTCTCCCAAGGCTCCCGCAACCAGGGATATAGGTCTTTATCCCATTACAAGCTTTATTTATGATCATAAAAATGATTTAATCCAGTGTCCACAGGGACATGAAATGAGAACAAACAACACTTGGCATCAACACAGCGATAAAAGAAAGGGTAAAAAAGGAGCATACCGATTTAGAAGATATAACACACCAGCTTGTAAAACATGTATAAGCAGACATTTATGCACTCAAAGTAAAAATGGAAGATATATTGATCGTAGTGAGTATGCTAATGTTACTGAGGAAAATGCAAAACGCATTTATGAAAATCCTGAATATTATAGATTGCGTCAACAAATAACCGAACACATGTTTGGCACCTTAAAGCGACAACGCGGCTTCACCTTTACTCTGGTTCGGGGTAAAGAAAATGTTTTAGGTGAGGTGGGGTTGATGTTTATTGGGTATAACCTAAGCAGATGCATTTCTGTATTGGGTGCCGAAAAACTCATTAAGGCACTGAGGAAGAGCTGTTTGCTTGGTTTTGCTGATAAAATACTGCTTCTTTTAAGCCAATTTAAGAAATCATTCAGTCTATCTATAAAAACCATTCCTGTCAGGATGGGAAGTTTTTATTTCATTAAAGGCTCTCTATTAAATCCTAAGGAGTTATATTTATGTGTAAATTGAGTTTTTGCACAGACTCTCGTTAGTGGCAATATAAATCATTTTCTGATGAAAAAATTAATATTATTAACTTAAGTTTCCTTGTTT
>JAGLSB010000474.1 GCA_023135955.1 Bacteroidales bacterium
ATAATTTGGAAATGCTACTATTATGAAAAAATCTTTAAGAAAATTATCTGCATTAAATGTAAAGAAAGTTTTTCTTGCTTTTATAGCAGTAGCATTGATGTTAAATGCACAAGCCCAATTGCAATCGGCTTTACCACTTGATGCTTACGGTGTATGGGACAGAAAAGCATATTTGCCCTTTACAGACAGCTCTCATGTTAAAACTTTTAAAGGTATTAAATTATTTGCAAAATGGTCAGGAATACAAGCCATAGATTCTACTACTTACGACTGGAGTATATTTGACCAAACACTTGCATTTGCAGACAGGCATGGTTTATATACATATGTAGGAATTGGTGTGGGACCGGAATGTCCCCAATGGATATACGACAACGGAGTTCCCAAAATGTTTACAAATACTACCGAGTTGGGTGGAATATTTCCATATTACCCTGATGCCGATTATAAGCGGCATTATTTCAAATTAATAGAAGCGCTATCCGACTATATTGACGGATTAGACCAAAACCTCAAAGAATCCATTTTATTCGTTCAGGCAAGAACAGGTTGTACCGGTGATGAAGTGCCTGTAAAGGGAGATTATCTTCCCGGTAGTACCTACCAAATGTCGGATCAGGAATGGGAGGATTTCAGGTTAGAATCTTTCGGGAAATTCAAACAATTTATTAGTGATCCTCTGAATATGCCACTTCATTTTAATGGTATAAATTATAATGATCCAAAGTATGTAGAAGAGTGGAATTGGGTGATTGACAATATCGGAACCGGGTTCGGCATAAAAGGCAGTGCCTATGTGCGCGGTCATCATCTTACTTTTGAGAACGACAATAAAAACACCTGGTACGATATGTTGGTAAATCCACAGGAATTGGCACTTTTTTCTCGTGCCGAAATGGATCAGTCGCATACCAGACCGTTATATTTAATAAACAAACCTTTAGGTTTTTACTGGGGAGTATTGAGTGGTCTAAACACCGGTTTATCTATATGGGATCATACACAGTCGGCAATTGCAGCTATTGATGAGTATCCTGAAATTAAACAATCGCTTGAGTTTTTTAACCGTTATGCTCCCGAAATGTATCCGGCAAC
>JAGLSB010000475.1 GCA_023135955.1 Bacteroidales bacterium
TCAGCAGCAACAATATTGCTAATGGTTAAATTAGCACCATCTGATCCGGAAATATCGCCACCTTCTACTAAATTACCACCATCGAGCTGCCATTGATAAGTCATATTTGAGCCGGATGCAGTTACATTAAAGTCTGCTATATTTCCTTCACATGTTTCAACATTAGCAGGATTAGCAGTAATAGATACTTCTTCCCATATAGTTAAAGTGGCCAAAGCACTTGTAACGGTATTACAACTGCCTGTAATAATACATTTATAGTTAGCATCATCATTAGAATCAACATCATTAAGGCTCAGAGTAGGATTTGTTTCTCCGTCAATATCAACATTATCTTTTTGCCATTGATAAGTAGGATTTGTTCCAGTAACAGCAACACTGAATGAAGTATTATTTCCGGGGCACTCTTGTTTGCTTGTAGGTGGATTGGTTATAACTATTAATTCTTCAACTGTAAGAGTTGCTGGGTCGGAAGTAACATCACCGCAACTACCTGTTACTTCACATGTATATATACCATCATCAGTCAGAACCATATTACTGATCAGGAGATTGCTATTATCTGTTCCAGTCAGGCTACCTCCATCTGCCAAAGGATTACCATCTTTGTCCCATTGGAATACCAGATTAGAACCATTTACAGAGAATACAAAACTGCTATTTCCACCCTCACATTCGGTATCACTTACCGGTTGAGAATTAATAGAAGTAGTTGTATTCAGAACCAAATTGACAGTATTACTTGTTTTTGATCCACAAGAGTTACTAATCTGGCAATAATATGCATCAACATCACCTGCAACGGGTCCTGTGATTGTTAAACTGTTACTAGTTTCGGCAGCCATTGGAGCACCCCCTTTATACCATAGGTAATCCATATTTGTACCAGTAGCTGTGAGGCTGAAAATAGAAACATCCCCCGGGCAGGCTGCTATATCCTGAGGTTGAGTAGTGATAATAATACCTTCATCAACAGTTAATACAGCTGTAGTTGACGTAAGAGTTCCACAAGCATTTGAAACGAGACAAGCATAACCGCCTTCATCTGCAGGAGCAAGATTAATAATACTTAAATTAGCACCATCTGATCCGGAAATTTTAGCATCATCTACTAAAATACCACCATCAAGTTGCCATTGATAAGCCAGATTTGAACCGGATGCAACAACATTAAAGTCAGCTGTATTATTTTCACATGTGCCAACACTAACAGGATTAGCTGTAATAGATACTTCATCCCAAATAGTTAGAATGGCGACCGAACTTGAAACGGTGTTACAACTACCTGTAATAATACATTTATAGTTAGCATCATCATTAGAATCAACATTAGTAAAACTCAGAGTTGGATTTGTTTCTCCGTCAATATTAACATTATCTATTTGCCATTGATATGCAGGATTTGTTCCAGTTGCAGCAACACTGAATGAAGTATTGTTTCCAGGGCACTCTTGCTTATCTGATGGTTGACTGGTTATATCTATAAGTTCTTCAACAGTGAGAGTTGCGGGGTCGGAAGTAGCAGTACCACAGGTTCCTGTAACCACACAACTGTAAACAGCTGCATCAGTCAGATCTAAATTTATTATTACAAGGTTGTTGGATGTAGCACCTGAAATATCTCCTCCATTAGCTATAGGATTACTATTTTTCTCCCATGCATAAAAAAGATTATCACCTGAGGCATTAATTGTAAAATTGACACTACTTTCTTCACAGGCAATTGCGTCTGAAGCTTCTAAGGTAACTGTAGTTTCAGAACGAACAGTAAGTATTCCGGGATTACTTGTAAGAGGGCCTCCACATGTACTTGAAACGACACATGTATAACTCCCGTCATCGGTGTCTGCAATTCCATTCAACAATAAAATATCGTTTGTTTCTCCTATGATGGGATTACCATCAAAATTCCATTGGTAGCTTAGTCCAACTCCTGTTGCGGTAACAGAGAAGTTTATATTATCACCCGAACATACAGTTTGATCAACAGGATGTACAGTAATTTGGACTTCAGGATTAACAATTACAGATCCTGTTCCTGTTCCGGCATCAGAACATCCATAATCATCGGTTACCGAACTTATTGTATAGTTTGATGAAACAATAGGAGAAACACTCAGACTATAAGGATCGTCTGTTATTCCAAAAAGAGTATTACTTGCAACTCCGTCTGTATAAGTAAAGTCATAAGGCCCCGTACCTGTGAAATCCACACTTAAACTTCCGGTTCCTCCAATGCAAATAGTTGAACTGCCGGATATAAATGCCTCTGGTAATGCCAGAACGTAAGTGGTTTGTGATGAGGAGTTTGTGCAGCCTGTAAGTGGGTCTGTATAGGTGTAAGTTATGGTATATGGACCACCTACCGGTAAGGATTGAGGATCAAAAGTACCTGTTCCATCT
>JAGLSB010000476.1 GCA_023135955.1 Bacteroidales bacterium
AAATGTTACGCGTGAGATTTTAACTTTAATTCTTGCTCCCATTTTAGTTAAGTATTTTGGAAAGATTGCTCCTATCACTAGCGGAGGAGCGACTTCTATGGATACAACACTTCCCATAATTGTCAAAGTTTCAGGCAAGGAATACTTAATTATGTCGCTTCTAAATGGAATAATACTTACTATTTCTGTGCCTTTTATAATAGGCTTTATTTACAACACTTTTTAGTCATCGCACTAATGATTAACTTCGAAGCCGAGTAGAAGTGATAAAGTCTGGAGTTTCTTATGAAATCCAGTTGGCAGGTTCCAGTTTTTTATAATATTATGTGATTATGGAAAAAATTAAAGTTGTCGTTCATTCTGAGATCGGCGATCTGGAGGCAGTAATTCTTCATACTCCGGGCCCTGAAGTTGAAAATATGACTCCCGCAAATGCAGAGCGAGCATTATATTCTGATATTCTTAATCTTTCTGTTGCGAAAAAAGAATATTCCCAACTAAGTGAGGTGCTGGGGAAATTAACAAAAACTTTTTATGTAGAGAGCTTGTTGGAAGAAGTGTTGGGATTAGAAGGAGTCAAAGAAGAATTGATTAGAAGTGTTTGTGGAAATGAATGCCGGAATCCGATTGCTGAAAGTTTAGTCCAAATGGAAAATAGTGAAGTTTCCAGACTATTGATAGAAGGTGTCCCAATAAAACGAGATAGTCTCACTAATTATCTGAAGCAAGACAATTACTCTCTCAGACCTCTTCATAATTTTTTCTTTACCCGCGACAGTGCTGTGAGTTTATACGACAAAGTATTGATCTCAAAAATGGCAAGCAAAGTGCGGGAGAGAGAGTCCTTGATAATGAAAGTTATTTTTGATCTGCATCCTGCTTTTCAAACAAAAACTATTAGCGCTGAGAATCACATTTATGAGAATCCGGAAATAAAAATGGAAGGTGGCGATTTGATTATTGCCAAAGAAGATATTCTAATCAGCGGTATTGGCTGCAGAACAAGTTCTCAAGGAATTGATTTTATATTAGATCGATTAAACGAAAAGAAAGACAAAAGACACATCATAGTTCAGGAGTTACCTTCAAAACCTGAATCCTTCATTCATTTGGATATGGCCTTCACTTTGCTTGATAGAGATAAATGCATGATTTATGAACCCTTGATAATTCAGCCAAATCGTTATGAAACTGTTCATATCGAATTAGATAATGGTAAAGTAAAATCCATTAAATCAGTAAAAAATATACCCGCTGTTCTAAAAAAGTTAGGAATGGACCTTGAGCCGGTTTATTGCGGTGGCAGTGCCGATACTATTAATCAGGAAAGGGAACAGTGGCATAGTGGCGCTAATTTCTTTGCTATTGGACCAGGAAAAGTTATTGGTTACGCACGTAACATATATACTTTGGAGGATATGCACAAAAAAGGCTTTGATATAATCAAAGCCAATGATGTAATCTCAGGCAAGGTGAATCCTGATGATTATAAAAAATATGTTATCACCATCGACGGCTCTGAACTATCTCGCGGAGGAGGAGGAACCCGATGTATGACAATGCCTGTTGCCCGCAAAAAAGTTAATTGGTAAATGCAACAATTGTTGTTTTGTTCTAGACCAATTCCCTAACCAGATCAGCAGCTTCTTGAAGAGTAATTGCTGAATATACTTTTAATCCTGAATCGTCGATTAACTGTTTCCCTTCCTCAGCATTGGTTCCTTGTAAGCGAACTATAACCGGAATCTTTATGTCTCCAATTTTATGATAAGCTTCAACAACACCCTGAGCCACTCGGTCGCATCTCACAATTCCGCCAAAAATATTGATAAGAATAGCTTTTACGTTTGGATCTTTGAGAATAATACGGAATCCTGCCTCAACGGTTTCAGCATTAGCAGTTCCTCCAACGTCCAGAAAGTTGGCAGGATCGCCCCCCGATAATTTAATAATATCCATAGTTGCCATAGCCAGTCCTGCACCATTTACCATACATCCAACATTTCCATCGAGCTTGACAAAATTCAGGTCACTTTTCCCTGCTTCTACTTCTGCAGGATCTTCTTCAGACAAATCTCTCATTTCAGCGTAATTCCTGTGTCTGAATAAGGCATTATCTTCAAGGTTTACCTTACTGTCGGCAGCAAGAATAAGATCATCGCTGGTTTTAAATACAGGATTAATCTCAAACATAGATGAGTCGGAAGCCTCATATGCTTTATAAAGAGCTGACACAAATTTCACCATTTCTTTATATGCTTTTCCTGAGAGTCCGAGGTTAAAGGCCACTCTTCTAGCCTGGAAAGGAAGCAATCCTGTTCTGGGATCAACTTCTTCCTTATAAATAAGATGAGGAGTATTTGCCGCTACAGTTTCAATATCCATTCCTCCTTCTGTTGAATACATAATGATATTTCTACCCGTCTCACGGTTTAGTAATACACTCATATAAAATTCCTGTATTTCGCTTTCACCTGGATAAAATATACCTTGCTCAACCAGAATTTTGTGGACAAGCTTTCCTTCAGACCCTGTTTGATGGGTTACCAGAGTCATCCCCAATATTGCTTTAGCGAAATCTTTGACTTCATCTAAAGATTTCGCAATTTTTACTCCACCGCCTTTTCCTCTTCCACCTGCATGTATCTGTGCTTTTACTGCAAAGGTATCGGCGCCTGTTTGGGCTGTAATTTTTTTTGCAACATCAACTGCTGCTTCTGGCGATTCAGCCACAAATCCTACGGGTACAGAAACTCCAAATTCTCGTAATATAGATTTTCCTTGATATTCGTGAATATTCATTTTTTTATACTTTGATTGAACTTTTTAAGAAAGAACGAAAATATCTATTTTTTTCTATATAGATAAGATTTTAAATCAATAAATTCGCAGATATGCTGAATAAAATGCGAAAACTTAAATTAGAGGAATTAAACAGAATGAGTAATGAAGAATTTAAAACTTCTTCAAGGCAGGCTGTAAGGGTAATCTTGGATAATGTCAGAAGTATGAATAATACAGGTTCAGCATTTAGAACTTGCGATGCTTTTAGGGTCGAAAAGTTATATTTATGTGGAATAACAGCGAAACCACCAAATAAGGAAATTCATAAAACAGCATTAGGAGCTACTGAATCGGTTGATTGGGAATACAAGGAAGATACTTTAAGTCTGATTAAAGAACTAAAGTCTTCCGGATATACAATTTGCTCGGTCGAACAGGCTGAAGGAAGTACAATGCTAGGGGACTTCAAATTTGAAGCAGATATGAAACTAGCATTAATTTTTGGTAATGAAGTGAAGGGTGTTCAACAAGAGGTTATTAATGAGAGCGATTTTTGCATTGAGATTCCACAATATGGAACCAAACACTCCTTTAATATTTCGGTGAGTATCGGAATTGTCCTCTGGGATCTATTAAAAAATAAGAGTCTATAAAAAAAGGGTGACTGTTGAAAGTCACCCTTTTATATATAATTGAAATAATTAACTATTCAGTCAGTGATTTGAAATTTGCATTATTGAAATATTTTGCAAATTCCATGTCAACTTTTGCGCGAGCTTTAAAATCAGCATCTCTTTCGATAGCAGCTTTTAAAGTTTCCAGAGCAAGTTCTTCTTTATCCTGATTAGCAGAGATAACAGCTTTTACATAATATTTTGAGGCACAATCACATTGAACCTTGTTAATAGTAGCAAGAGCTCCATCAAAATCATCACGAAGAAGTTTTACGAGAGCAGTATTAACTTCATCTGTATTACCAAGGTAGCTGGCAGCTTTTTCATACTCTCCTTGCATAATCTTGATAATTCCAAGGTTATAATTTACAACATCGCCAGCACCCATTGCAGCAGTAAATAATGGTTCTGCAGCTTCTACATCACCCATCATAAGAGCGCAGCAACCGAGGTTATTAATTACAATATCATTGTTATCAAGTGCTTTGGCTTTTTCAAAAGCAGCTTTTGCACCTTCAGCATCATCTTTCATAATTAGAACATAACCAACATTGTTGATAGCTCTGTAGCATTTAGGGAAGTTAGCGGCAGCTTTCTTGTAAATAGCGAGTTGAGTGTCCAGATCTTCAAATAAAGTAGCAGTATAAAGAATCTCTTCAACATTTAATGTATCAGCATTTGATTCCCATAATGCTTTAAGTTCATCATCAGTATATCCAACCATGTCAACATTAACAATGTACTTAGATCTTCTTAGTTGAGGAAGGATGTCAACTTCGATTACTTCAAATGCTTTAGAAATATTCTTGATCTCACTCTCTCTTACAACAGGGTCAGAATACATAGAAAGAACTCTTAAAATTAATTCTTTATCCTGAATATCACTAGCCTCCATTAATTCCTTAAATCCGGCCCAGTCTTCAGGAGTAAAGTTTTTCATAAGAAATCCTTCTTCATCAGTTCCGTCAATTTTTGCTTTACTAAGCTCTCTTGTAAGATATCTTTCAGCAGAAATCTGTCTTTTTTCAGCAAGTTTTGTATTCAAATCAAGTTCTCCGTCAGGGGAAGCATAAGCAGAAAGTTCAACACCTTTGAGATCGATTCTTTCGTTTGCATTTGCTTTTTTCACAAATTCAGTAAGACCTACAATATCTTCCGCTCTAAGTTCCTTTGTTCTTACATCTGATTTGTTTATAAGATAATGGATGTCTGCATTGTAAGAATCTGGAATAACTCTTTTAAAATTATCTCCAACTAAAACAGGCTTAGGATTAACAACTACCAATTTGGGAGTAGCTAAAACGCCTTCAGCAATTTTATAGTCTTCGAAATCCAAGACCGTACCTTTCATTTCGGCACTTATTCTAATAACCAGATCAGACTTCATCATATCTTCAGCAAAATCAACGGTACCAGTATAGGAAGCTGATCCCCCTGTTGTAAAAGAAATAACCTGATTATTTGCTTCTACACTTTCACCCTGAAGTTTTTTTGCTTCAAAAGCAGTTTCACCACCATCATATATTAAAACAGGAGTTGCGGTAAGAATTGCACCCTTATTAAAATATTTTGCAGGGTATTTAACATCGATTTTAACATCTACCTTATCGCCGTGTTCTTCAAGTAATTCAGGAGTTACAGTATAGGT
>JAGLSB010000477.1 GCA_023135955.1 Bacteroidales bacterium
AGGAGGTGAAGCAATCTCGTGTCTTTCATGGGTGCTGGATTCCTATTCAATAAGTGTACCGATGAAGGAGGCGTGTCAATCTATTATTCTTTTCAATTACTCGATTCAGAATAAATGTAATACAATGTGCCAAATTATTTGTTTCTCTCTTATGGACATGCAGTCAACATATTTACATGCAAAATAAGGGAAATAGAATTTTATTAATTAGATTTGTTGTCCCAAAATTAAATTAAAATATTCGGAGTGTGGCGTTCCGAGACTTCGGAAGCAGTGCACTTGCAGTAAATAAAATAATCGGGGTGTGGCGCAGTTGGCTAGCGCACATGTCTGGGGGACATGGGGTCGGAAGTTCGAGTCTTCTCACCCCGACAAAAGGGAAAAGTCCTGTTGCGTAAGCAGCAGGATTTTTTTTATTTCCAGAGCATCAAAAATTCATTTTTGTAAGCAAAGGAAATAAAATAAAATTGAACGAGAAACCTTAAACATCCTTATACAAGCTGAATATGGTCATTTAGATTCAGATATTGTATGGATGGAGCATCAAGCCGAATACACAAAGGTGAATGAGGAACTAATTAATGACTTAAAAGGGCACAAAGAGAAGCTAGGGAAAGCATTTCGCATATTCAGACATAATGGACAATCTGAAGTGATGGAAACTTTTAAGATCCTTGATAAGAGGTTTGATGTACAAATAAGAAGAGATAAGGCTTTTGCTAACCTAATGGAAAAGAATCCATAATTATATTTTAAAATAGCATTAAAATGGTGCTATCTCATGACAAAACAGAAAGATCCTACCCTCTCTGAGTGGTGGGATTTTTTTGTAACTTGGATTCTCTATTGATACGATGGAAGGGAAACTTACAGACATGTATCTCAAGAAACCAATATTAGGCATATCAAAATTATACAGGAAGAGAATGCCGAAATGTTGAAGGATCATCCCTTTTTTAGGAGATAATTATTAACTTTAATATGCAATTAGTGAATGTATCTTGTTAAAAAATGCAAAAATACATTGCTATTTATGCAATATTGTTTAATTTGGTATTATATTTGACACCATAATGGTAAGGAAAGTAAAAGTAAACAAACTTAATTCACCAAAAGAAATTAAGGATTATGTTGAAGAACTTAAATCATCCAGCGGAAATGAGATTCCTCTTTCTATTATCACTAAACTGTTTGAAAAACTTGGGGCTACCTTCGATGGCTATAATAAAGGTTCAATGGCCCAATTCTCACACCCTAAACTAGCTGGCTTTTGGGGGTTTCAGAATGGTGTGTTTTCAATCCACTACGCACATGGAAAAGATCCCAAGCAAGTCTATAAACTAAATTTTAAACGACACGTATATCCAATTATAATTCAATTAATTAAAATCAATAATATAAAATGAGAAAGTCATTAAGTTATTTCAAGAATCTTGCCTACAGCCTAATTATTGAAAAAATTCAGGATGAGGATGGACTTCAGTATTATTGCTATACTGAAGAACTTGGAAAGTATTCATGTTATGGCATTGGTGAAACAGAAGTAGAAGCTATAAATCATTTTAAGGAAGTAAAAGAGGGGTTTATAGAGTATCTTTATGGCAAGGAATTGCCTATTCCTGAACCAAGGACTAAGGTCAATCTCGAATCATTTAGTGGAAAATTTACAGTCAGAACCTCTCCACAAGTTCATAGCATCCTTGTTAAACAAGCAGATGAGCAAGGACTATCCTTAAATGCATACGTTAATCAATCCTTAACTTCAGCCTGCTATATGGATGAGATTAAGGGTTATCTGGATGGTCGCCTTAGGGTTGGAGAGATATTCATGAGGAAGCATCACGATGAAATTTGTTACCATCTAACCCAATTTTCATTTGGAAAGGCTCCTAAAGTTGATTCTTTGGAAAATTATGTAAGATTTTTAAACAAGGACAAATTTATACCCACTACATAAATGGCAAAATATAAATTAACACCTGAACAATACCAGGAAATTCTAGTAAAGCTCACTTTACAGGAAATAAGGCTGATTTCATCAAATATGAAATTTATTGAAGAGAATAACGAAAATGCTCTTGAGTTGATTATTGATGAGAAATTGACACATCAGGATTCAGGTGATATAGTTAATTTTTTCAGTTCCTTCAGTCTAATTGCTAGTGGAAAGAGTAACAAAAAAGAAGTTATTTTAATTGATTGTGTGTATAAAGCAGTTTATAGTAAAAGTACAGATGTGAAAATATCTAAAGATTTTGTTGAAATATTTGAAAACACAAGCCTTGGGATTATCCTATGGCCATATTTCCGCGAACATATTCATACGAATATTTCCAAAATGAACATGCCTCCATTAGTCTTGCCAATGAAAAGAATTCTGATAGGTGAATAAAAAGAAGGTTGATTTAAAAACCTTCAATTAGGAGGTCTTTTTACCAATATCAACTGAGATATATGCTTCCAAATTGTGAATAGCACCTTATTTACCATTATACTTCTTAATACTTTCCTTAAAGTGAGCTTTCTTATACTCGTTATCAAGCTCTACCATTATAACTGCAATTAGCTCCTTCAAAATATCCGTATCAAATTGCTCAAAGATCTTAATATAATGAGTTTGATCATTTCCAAGCCAAGTAGCACGGTCAAGCATATCCTTTAAATCACCTGAATAGTACTTTGCAATGACTTGTGCTAATGGTAAAGTAACGATAGCCTCCCTATCTTCAGGATTGTTTTTAATTGCCCAGTCTTTTACTAGGTACTCGATTGCTTTTCGATATCCCATACCGGCTAGCTCATCTAAGCCAAAATTTTCCGCTTCTAAACTTTGCAGATAAGTCTTGATGAATTTTGAATTAGGCGGTTCTTTATCATCCTCAGTAGGCTCAACACTGCCGTCATATAATTCTTGGATTGGAATGGGCCAATCAGGACCTTTTGGAAGCCCATTTAAATATCTTGAAAACAGAAATTCATTTTCCTTTAATCTATAATGAGCTAAAAATAGTTTTTGACAATCTATATTTGTGCAAATAAAGGCTATAAATAAGTTTTCGGTTCCATCTGTGTCATTTGAAAACCTTTTCCAAGCAAATGCTGGATTAATTGTGATGTGGCAATGGGGGCAAATATTTGGAAAAAGAATCTCATAATCAAACCCATTATTTTTAAAAAATTGACGCATATTCGTTATTTGTTTGTTAGTACCTCAATCTCCATCTTCAAAAGAAATGAGTTTTACTCAATTATAGATGAAACAATTTTATAGTTTCGATAATAAATTTAACAATAATTACAGATTTATCAAAACCAACCCAATGCTATCACAACCTGTAGGGATCCAAAAATGAGGGAGAAGAAGATTGCTATCCAGGCTATCCAGAAAGATTGCTTTGCTGTTTTCCTTGCCTCCTGAAGCTCCACGAACTCAATATAATGAAAAATTGCTGAAGGAAGAGCCCTGAGGGCTCTTTCTTCATATCTCTTGGTCAGTTTGCCTAATTTATTGAAATTATGATCTCTTACTAATAAGTGATTTGGAGTACTGATTTCACCTGTCACAACAAATCTATCTCGAACCGTTAATTCTTCTTGAGGTGAAAGATTAAGATCCTTTTTTAAATCATTAAAATCAAACACTTCATTATTATAGGCATATTCTATAATCCTGTATACCAAATTATCCTTTGTACTCTTTTTCATGTTTTTTCCTTGAAGATACAAAAAAGGAATTTAGAGGGCTCAATTTTTAGCCGTCTAAAAAGAAAAGCCTCATGATGTATAGTCATAAGGCGTAACTCAATGAATCATTTATAAATACAGAGAAAAGGCAACCTTATAAATTCAAGTTGCAATACAATTTGCTAATCAATTGCTTTAATATCTCTAAATTTGATAATTCCATTAGAGATTCCGGCATTATCGCAAACTACCTCCCAGATAATTTCTTCATCAAAATCTGCTTCTCCTCTTTCAATTGGTATATCTATCAGTAGAAACCTTTGGGATGGTAAAATAGGATGATATCTGGAAGGACCTAAATCTTTTTGAGGACGAATACTACCTGGCATAGCGATAACTTTCAGAATGTCTCTGATTGTATTTTCTTTGCAAATTTTATAAACATTTTTATTGTACGAACTATTGTCATATAAGGTTCGCCACCTTTCTGGAATTTCTACTGTAGCATTAATATATTTCCCATATACCTTTCCTTCATTTTTTGCATAAATATTTAATGAATTTTTCACAATCTCACATTCAATAATAATCTTAGGATGCTTGGCCCTATTAAAAATGTCTTTTATTTCCCAATCCTCCATAGCTATAGATTGAAAGTTATACCTACGATAGTATCTTTTATCTTGAGCTTGATGTGCAGTTGAGCTTTTGGGAATTTCTACAACATAAATAGTATCGTTCGAATCAAGGCCACCACTTTTAACAGGAGTAATTATAAGATTTGGGAATCTAGGTGAAATTGTAGAATTAATCACTTGCTCTAACCACTCTTTACTATATTCAGAACAATCAATTGGGTCAATTTTCTCTGGAAGGTGCTTTTTTTCCTTTTGGTCAAACTCTCTCACACCGTAAAAAATGACTCCCCCATCTGAGTTCGCAAAGGCACTAATATCTTTTGAAATTTCTTTCTTAATCCCCGGAGCTTTACCAATTGCAGCCGAACCTTTATAATCTAAATGAATATTTTCCTCGATACCGTCGGAAATGTATGATTTTATTACTTTAAGTGTCCACATGATTGAATGTTTAAATCTCAATTGCCAATAAAGTAAAGCTACAAAAATCTATTCAGTTTCAATCTCCCTCCCATTACTCGGCATGATTATCATTGCGCCCGTATTCATCTTCTCTCCTAGGGTGGATAAATCCAGTTTCCTAGTGGCACCATAGCCAAGGATCTCTTCACGCTTTGCAACACATTTGAGAATGATATCCATCCACTAGGGATCTCCGATCATCTGTGTTAAAAGTCTAATCTAAATGGACAGATTTAATCTTAAAGTTAAGAGATTTTCTTCATAAAACTAACTTAGCATAAGAATGAATATAATAGGATACTATTCTTTCTTTTAGATAATTCTCCACCTTTCTTTTATTGTTTTCATTGCCAATAAATACATCGGCAGATGTGACATTTTTTAAGTCATGAGATGGAAGTCCCTTGTAAACTAATAGGAATCAGAATCAATTTGCAGGAATCACTAATCATCGTGTAGGAATCACTAATCATCGTGTAGGAAACACTAATCATCGTGTAGGAATCACTAATCATCGGGTAAGAGTCACTAATCATTGGGTAGGAATCACTAAGCATAGTGTAGGAAACACTAATCATCGAGTAGGAATCACTAATCAAGAATCTTGAAACTTCAAACTATAAGAATTAAACTCCAAACAAACTGGTAGGGATACTGAACAAGCTAGTTGGATCTTTAAACAAGATGATTTTGTCCATCAACAAGCAAGATGGAACCATAAACAAGAAAATTTGATTCATTAACAAGTAAGATGGAACCATAAATAAGAAAAATTTGTCCATTAATAAGCTAGACGGACTCATAAACCAGAGAAATTGGTTCATTAACAAATAAGTTTTAACCAATAACACATAAGTTGGAACCTAAAACAAACAGGCTGGAGCTTTAAACCAGATAGATGTATCACTCTGCAATTCAATTGAATCACTAAATAAGATTAATGCATCCATCAACAGGCCGATTGAAACTCTAAACATAAAGGATAGGTCTCTATACAAGGTGTTGAATCACTAAGCTCTTATATGACAGCGTAAAATGGGGATGCAAAATATCTAATTGAGTTGTAAGGCTCAATACCACCGCTATTATATTACATTTGATATTAAGTTGACTATAAAAGTTATCTTTGTATAAAGGTCAACAAATGAATTTCAAAATATTAACTTCTGGTTTTCTTAATGATTACACAAAAGCTGTTAAGGAATCGCCATTAGATAAGATTGCCAGGATCAAAAAAGGTGAGATTCATGTTGATTATTTTGAATTCAATAAATCAATTTCTTCTGTATATTCTTCTAAAATTGAGGGTGAGAATATTGAACCTTGTCATTTAGGTTATCTCAAAAACAACTCAATTACAGGAATCTCAACATTAGGTTTATTCACAGGCAAATCAAGGTTAATATCATTTTCTCCCATTTCTTGTTTATGTCCGTGTCCATAAGGTTTTGAAATTCTTATTTCAGAGGCATCATGCAAAAACTGGGCATATTTTATCTTGTCTTCAAAGCCCTTTAACCGAAAGTTTTTCATTGGATAATCGAGCAAATGAACATATAAACGGTTTGTTTTCGGATTATATGTCAGCAGTGTATTATCTGGTGTTGTAAAATATTCGGGAGCCTGCGTACATCCATAAATTGATCGGTCGTTAACTTTCATCCACTCTCCCATTTTTTCGAGGGCTTCATCAGCACGATAGTCAAATGTTCCACGGGCTGTTGGCCCAACATTTAATAACAAGTTTCCACCTTTACTTACCGATTCAATTAATAGTACGAGCAATTGTTTATTATCTTTCCAGGTATGTTCATCCCGATAATAACCCCATGAACCGGAGAAAGTCTGGCATGTTTCCCATGGAACTCTTTCACCATTTATCTCTGGCCATTTTTCAACTTTGTACTGTTCTGGTGTTGAGAAATCACCCCCGCCCCAATAATCTTTAAGATCGGCGCGGTCGTTCACAATAATATCTGGTTGAAGTTTGCGAACCATTTTTAATAGTTCCACAGATCCCCAATCGTTTCTATCTTTTCCATTTTTCCCTGGAAAAGAATAATCGAGCCATATTATATCAACCTTACCATAGTTAGTTAAAAGTTCACTAACCTGGTTCTTTAAATATTCTCTGTAAATTTCCATATCCCGGTCTTTATTCAGTTTATCATATTCTTCCTGCGAATTTGCCTTCAGAGGATGAATCCTGTCAATGGTATATTCTGGATGGTGCCAGTCTATTAAGGAATAATAAAACCCTATGCCCAAACCTTCAGCACGAAATGCATCTACCCACTCTTTAATTATATCTTTCCCATAGGGAGTATTGGTTACTTTGTAATCGGTAAATTCGGAGTCGAACATATTGAAGCCTTCATGGTGCTTAGAAGTAATAACGGCATATTTCATCCCGGCGTTTTTTGCTTTTTTCGCCCATTCAGCAGGATCAAAAAGGTCTGGATTAAATATTTCAAAATACTTTTGATAGTCCTCGTCGCTTATTCGTTCACGTGTTTTCACCCATTCATGACGGGCAAGTTGTGCATACAAGCCCCAATGGATAAACATTCCAAAACGAGCTTCTGTCCACTCGGAAAGCCTTTCTTCTTTTTCTTCAGTACTTTCGTCCCAGATTTTCTTCTGAGAGTAACTTAACTGGCTGATAACGATCAAAACAAGTGAAAGAAATAATAGTTTTTTCATGATTTCATTTTTGATTATTAGTTCTTCTATATCTCAAAATATACAATTTCATGGATCAATATATTAATTAATAATAATTTTTACGCTATTAGTGGGGATAATTATATCTAGTTTACTTTTTGTGTTGGATATTAACATTAGCTTAACAAATTCGGCCTCTTAATCGTATGCAAATTCATTTTAAATCATAACATATTGATTAATAGATTTGTATCTTTGTTAAGATGAATTCAACAACGCTATATATTAAAAACATGGTATGCAGCAGATGCATTAAGGTTGTCAGGGACGAACTGACAGTGCTGGGCTATACCATTAACGTTATTGAACTTGGGAAAGTCGTTCTATTGGAAAAGATAGACGATAAAAAAATGGAACAAATCAGACAGGTATTGACAGATAATGGTTTTGAATTGATTGATGATAAAAAGAGCGAGCTAATTAATAAAATCAAAACTCTAATTATTGAGTATATTCATTACGACAGAGAAAGCCCTGCGTATTTGAACCTTTCTGAAATACTTTCTAAGGAATTGGGCTATGATTATTCTTATTTAAGCCATTTGTTCTCAAGTGTTGAGGGAATAACCATCGAGAAATATTTAATTCTGCAGAAAATTGAAAAAGTCAAGGAACTACTTGTATACGAAGAGTTTACATTGAGTGAAATATCTTATCAATTGGGGTATAGCAGTTCTCAGCATCTTTCTCGGCAGTTTAAAAAGATAAGCGGATTTACTCCATCACATTTTAAAACAATCAAAGTACTGAAGCGCAAACCTCTGGATAAAGTGTAGAAACAAAAAAGGTATACGTTTTCTCCATAATTATATAAAATGAATTTTATCAGTGTACCGTATATTTGTATCTAGTTCAAAATAATAATGATCAAAACAATTAGCCATATTACAATATCTGTTATGCTGCTCCTTTCAGGAACAGGTATGGCTATTAATTTGCATTTTTGCCAGGATCAATTATATGATTTTGCGCTGATCGTTCCGGCACATGATTGTTGTGAAGATGGTGGTATTCATGAAAATCATTGTCATCACGATTCTGACATGGGCCACTCAAATGATTGTAGGGATGAAACTATAATTATTGAATCAACCAGTGACTATTTTGTCCCGGCATTTTCATTTATTTTTTGTAGTGACCATTCATCTGATTTATTCTTTACAACTCAATCAATATATGATAATAATCAGAGCACTGTAAAATCTATTGATAATCTGGAACTCAATTATAAAAAACCACCAACATCACATGAGGTGGTGCTTTCTCAAATCCAACTTTTCATTATTTAGCGATTTTTTAGGGGGTATTATGTGGTATCACAAAATAGTGTGATGCGTCATAATTCTATTAACGGATTTTAAGACATTGTTCAAAATCCAACCCGTTCATTTCAAACCTGTTTATTATTCATTTTTTTCATTCGTTAAATAAACTTATTATGGAAGATTATATAAAGACAGAATTCTTGAAATCCACATACCCATTATCTTCAGTGGACTTTAAAAAGTTTAATGTTCTTTTAGATGAGGAGAATAATATTGAAGCTTTCCGTGTAACTACTGAAGGCATATATTTGGAGTACAACAAAATTATCGGTTTTCTAAACAACAGATTGAAGAATTTCTTACCAAAAATGGATTTATTATTATGACGGATCAAAAGTTAGGATATATAAAAAGGCAAATTCAAGCATTGGCTAATAGCAACTTAAAATATTACGGCACCAGAAAACCAGAATGTTGTTAATAGGTCTATAATTTCAATTGTAAAACAAAAAATAAATTATATGAAGAAAATCAAGTTTATAACCGGATTAATGTTGTTGATTTCAATCTTAGTAATAACGTCCTGTGAGAAATCAATTGACCAGATTACTGGTGATATGGAAGGAACTTATAAGGGTTCATTCTCAAAAACAACTTTATTGAATTCTGCTTTTATTGACAGTAATCCGGAAGATATCGGCATTGCTGAAGTAACCTTATTACATGATAACCAGATTCAAGTGTACTGCTTTGGAAATGAACTCGACACCACTTTTGTACTAAACTATTTTGAGCATAATGATAGTGTTCTGGTGTGCTTAAATGGGACTGATTTCGAAAACGTGTACGGACATATGTATGGTGAAAGTCATATGTTTGGCAGTATGATGGGAGATATGGGTATCGGAGAAACTGAATGGATACATCATATGAAGGATGAACACGATGAGGGAGATGAACATTTTGGAGGTTTTGATATTCATAATGAGGAGTTTACTTACTCGTTCCTTATGATGGATAATTCGACTCCGTATTACTTGAATTTCCATGGAGTAAAAGACTAATTAAATAAGACTACACTAATTATTAAATATTGTAAACATTAAAATCAAAAAGTCATGAAAACAAAAATATTAAGTTTTATTACATTAATGGTTCTGAGCATTACAACTGTGTTGGCTCAAGCCGAGAAAAAGGAAAGTTTTGAAGTTGCAGGTAACTGCGGTATGTGCAAAACCCGTATTGAGAAAGCGGCAAAATCAGTTGATGGTGTCAATTCCGCTGTATGGAATAAGGAAACAAAAGTGCTTGTGGTGAATTATGACACTGGTAAAATTGATATACATAAAGTACATATGGCAATTGCAAAGGTCGGACATGATACAAAAATGCACAAAGCAAGCGATGAGGTTTATGATAAGCTTCCTGGCTGCTGCAAATATGAAAGATTAGAAAAGGAATCAAACAAGACCGGAGAGACTAAATAATAGAATTAATAAAGGCGGCCATCTGTTGGTGGCTGCCCTTGATATACTAAATGAGAGCTCTGTTCAGGGAAATATTACCAATCAAATCAATCCAACTTTCCCTTCAATTCAATAATCACAACTCCGTTTGCTCCTCTTGATCCATAAGCAGAGGCGGAAGAATCTTTTAATACATTTATACTTCTTACAGAACTGGGCGAAATATTCTCAAACATAGCTATATCCACTTCAATATCATTAACTATAATCAGCGCAGAATTACTTCCTTCGAATGAACTTCTGCCACGAATTATAATTTCTCCATTTGAAATTGTTACACCTGGAAATCTTCCCATCATTAAGTCGTACATATCATTAAATTGAGAAAAGTCGATATCATTTTCATTTAATGAAACAATAGCATTTAATTTATCTTCATCAGCAATATGTCCGTATCCTATAGCATGTTCATGGTTCTCCTTACCTGGCTTTAGTTTAAGGTTTCAGGTTATAGTTGGCCTACTTAACCTTAAACTTTAAACCTCAAACAACATCCTTTCCTTTCCTGAAAACCAAAGATACTAAAAGAAGGATGAAACAATTAATAAAATCAGTTTTTGAAATTCAAAATTGAAAAAAATCATTAACTTCATGTTCGCTTAGAATTTTGAACCTAATAAATCCATGCTTTGTTCAGTTTATTTATTAAGTGATCCAGAATTGTAATTATTTCATAATATATAGGATGAAATATTAATTGCAGGAATAATTCTGTATAGTCAGAATTATGACCATCAGTAAAGTGATATACATTTTGAAGTAAAATAGAATATTGATTATTACCAGAATTTTGAAAATGAATACAAAAACCTACGAAGAGCTCAATAAAGAGTTAATAGATATTCAACAGAAGTATGATGCTTTAAAAGTGTCAAACGAAAAAATGTGCGATGAGCTTAGGGAATCCAAAGAATTAAGAGAAACTATTTTCAATTCACTGGGACATCCTGCTATGTATATAAGAGAAAAAGATAAGATTATATTATCGGCCAATAAAGCGGCAATAGATATGGGTGCAAAAATTGGAGGGCATTGCTGGAGGCATTTCATGGGGGTAGATCAACTGTCGCAAAAAGATCAGGAATCTGTAGCAAAATACCCAGATATTGTTCCTGCTGATTTAGATATTAAGTGTCCCATGTGTAAGAGTGGTGAGTGTTTTTTAGAATCTCCTATACAAAACAATTCTGAGATTAATGCATTTGGTTTGGTTTGGAACTCATTTTGGATAAAAGTAAGCGATGATGTATTCTTTTATTATGCGATTAACATTACAGTACAAAAGCGAGCAGAGAAAGAACTGCAGGAAAGAGAGGAGAATCTCAGGATACTAAATAAGCTGTCTTCGGAAATGCTTAATATAAAAGATTTGAAAAGCATTTATAAGTTTATCGCTAAGAGTTTACAGAAGCGTTACCCTGATACAATTATTGTATATGAATCAATAGATGAGTTAAATAATGAGACGCAGTTTGAATTGATTTCTGGGTTAAATAGCAGTCTTTCTAATAAATTAATAAAAGTTCTAGGATTTGATCCTGTAGGAAAAAAGTTTAAGCTTTCACAAGATCATTCTGTATATCTGAAATCAGGTAATTTTATTGAGTATAAAGGTGGTGTAGTAGAGTTTTCGAGAGCACAGGTTCCAGCCTTTGCAATAAGAACTATTGAAAAATTATTAAGCATAAATAAAATATATACAATTGGAATAAATAAAGAGAAAAGTTTATTCTCGTCCATCCATTTTTTCACTCTCAAAGAAAAAGTAATAAATGACAAAATATTTATCGAGGGCTTTGCTAAGCAGGCAGGTCTTGTGATACAGAAGAAAATGGCAGAGGAAGAACTTATTTTAGCCAAAAAAGAAGTCGAAAAAAGTAATCACGATTTGCAAGAAAGAGTTAAAGAAATAAATGGAATTTATTCCTTAACGACATTAGTTGAGGATAATGAAAATCTCGAAGATATTTACAATGAATTTGTAAATATTGTTGCTCCCAAAAGTATGCAGTTTCCTGAAAAAGTATTTGTCTTGCTTGAAATTGAAGGTAAAAGATATTGTAATATTGAAAACTTCAAATTGAAAAAAAGTGGAAAATATTTATCTGCACCCATAAAAATATTTGGAAACCAGGAAGGAGAATTAATTGTTACATATACAGATGATTTACCATTTATTGAGTTATATAATCAGACACTTATAAATAGTTATGCGGACAGGATTTCAAGAATTGAAGAACGTTTTAAATCACGTCTTGCTCTGGAGGAAAATGAAATGTTGCTACTTTCTATTGCTGAAAATTATCCGAATTCGTTTATTTCAATTATTGAAAAAGATTTTACAATTGGCTTCTCATCAGGGCAGGAATTTAAAAACCAAAACCTTGATCCAAAAGATTCTATTGGACTAACACTAGAACAGGTTTTTGGTGATCAAGCGAATACTGTCAAAGAGTATTATAGTAATACATTTAATGGTGAAGAGCAATCTTTTGAACTAATATTTAATGAACAATACCAACATTACCGTACTGTACCTTTATATGCTCATGATGGGACCATTTCACGTATTTTGGCTGTAGTTGAAAATATTACTAAACGTAAACAGGCTGAAATAGAGCTAATTAAATCCAGAGAAAAAGCTGAAGAAAGTGAACGTTTGAAATCTGCCTTTCTTGCTAATATGAGTCATGAGATACGTACTCCTATGAACGGTATCCTGGGCTTTACTGAACTTTTAAACAACCATAAATTAACATCTGAAAAGCGACAAGATTATGTAACAATCATTCAGGATAGTGGACATCGTATGCTCAATACTATTAACGATATTATAAATATTTCGAAAATAGATTCAGGGCAGATGAAAATAGATATTAAATTGATGAATATTAATGATCAATTCGAATTCATTTATAAGTTCTTCAAACATGAAATTGAAGGTAATGGCATAGAGTTTAAAGTCAAAATGGGTTTGTCGTCAAATGAGGCTACCATTAAATCAGATAATGAAAAAATTATTGGAGTTCTGACAAATCTTGTTAAAAATGCAGTTAAATTTACTAAAGAAGGTTCAATTGAATTTGGATACGAGAAGAAGGGGGACCTCCTTGAATTCTTTGTAAAAGATACGGGGGTTGGAATATCTGAAAAGCACAAGGAAATAATTTTTGAGAGATTCAGACAGGGTAGTGAATCGCTAACCAGAAATTATGAAGGTTCAGGCTTAGGCCTACCAATATCGAAATCATATGTAGAATTGCTTGGCGGAAAAATATGGGTGGAAAGTAAAGAGGGGAAAGGCTCAGTATTTTATTTTACAATTCCATACACTGCTGTATCTGAAGAGAAAAAGCTTAATGAAAATGATGATTCAGGAAAAGAGAAAGATAGTGCAATAAATAACCTGAAGATATTAATTGCAGAAGACGATACAGTATCCTATTTCTTCTTGACAGAAATTCTTAAAGAAAGTAGTTCTGAAATCATACAAGCAACATCAGGAGTTGAAGCCATTGAGAGTTGTCGTAATAATCCTGACATCGATTTGGTTTTAATGGACATTAAAATGCCAAAAATGAATGGGCACGAGGCTACACGTCAAATACGTCAATTTAATACAGATGTTGTCATCATTGCACAGACAGCCTTTGGACTTAAAGGTGATAGAGAAAAAGCAATTGAAGCGGGATGTACTGACTTTATTTCAAAACCGATAAGGAAAAAGACTTTAATGAGCTTATTAGAAAAATATTTGAATACAAAATAATTATGAAATACGGGACCAAGCTAGCATTACAAATTTTCTCATTGGGAATTGTTATTATTTTAATTGTTTTTATTGTTTTTAATAATCAGAATCATAAAAACATTATTAATCGTGAGTTACAACATTCTATATCCAATGCTGAAGTAGTATCTGTGAATTTTGAACAACGACTTTTAGAAAAAGTAAAAACAAGCAGAACCCTTTCCATCTCTACTATTTTTAAAAATGCATTACAAGCAAGCAACAATAGCTATGGTAAGTTACTTAAGTTTCCTTGTTTC
>JAGLSB010000478.1 GCA_023135955.1 Bacteroidales bacterium
ATCATCCTCAAAGAGATACAAGTTTTTATTTATTAGCTCTCCGCCTTCATTACGAATGTGACAATTTTTAAAGCAAAAGCCTCCTTCTTCAACTTCTGTTCTTTCTGTCCATTTTAAAATATTGTGAGGAGATGTGTAATTATAGGTAGGAAAAGCATCAAAATTTGCATATTCACTCACTCCATATTCCTCCCAGTTATCCGGTGCACCAAGAGTTCTTCTTACCAGAACCAGATCATATCCGGTTTTAATATCAGGTATTGGATTTTGTGCTATCTTGAAATCCATATAAGCAGGTACCCTCGCTCCTTCACCATGTATATGGCAACTACCGCAATTATTGTAATTCTGAGAATGACAAACCTGGCAGTTGAAATCATCTATATGAAAAGTATGATAATCATTATTGGTTTGTATATCTACATGACAATTTTCGCATTTTGGAAGCTCACTGTAGGCATACCTATGCTCAACTGGCTCACCGTTACCATGCAATTCAGCTCCATCATGACAATCGGTACATTTATATCCCATCTTTGAAAGATGCACATCTGGTAATGTTCCTGAAGCAACACCCAAATAGGCATGGCCCCCTCTTGAAGTATGACAGGTTACACAAACGTTAAGCATATCAGGTTCTCCTCCAAAATCATGTCCTTTGGATAATCCTCCGCCACCGATAGGGGGACGAACCACGTGACAATTCCCGCAGGTTCCATGACAAGTAGCACAATTTGCATTATAACCGTCTATCTGATGCTGAGGTAGCTTATCAAACTCTTCATGACCAGCTAAGCCACTTCGTATGGTTACTTTTCTTTTCTGACCAGTACCATGGTGTAAGCTAGTCTTAAAATTCTCAACGATGGTAGAATGACAAGTACCACACTTCTCTTCATAATACGTAGAAGGATGGGAAATAAAATCCCCTGAATGAGCTAAATCTTTGTCCTTTGCTTTATCATCACCATTATGACAACCTGCGCAACCTATTCTATAATGACCAGAACTAATGTAAGCTTCGTAACCTGGACCACCCATATAAACCCTGTCGTAAGGCTCATAATGTGGGGCCTCTCCTCCACATCCTCCGGCAGCTGCGGCTGTATCAGGTGAAAAAACTTCCTGAAGAAGAGGATAGTCAGTATGACAAGATTCACATGAGTTGAGAACCCTTGCATCAGGATCAAAGCTATATTGGGAACAGTTTATTAAAAAAAATGTTGCACAAATTAAAAACCCCAATATAACGGTTATCTTCTTCCCTAGAACCCTATTCATAATTAATTTCTTTTTGATTATTCAGTTCAAATAAATACCGCTGAAACACCTTAAATCTGCATATTTTATACCGCAACAAAGATTATCATTCAGCTTGATTCTCCCAAGAAAATAATATTGCAGTTGGTACCAAATTAAATAGTCATTCGATGGAATTTTAATTGATTTATGTCAATTTTTAATATGATATGGCGTATCTTTGAATGGAAAATATTTTGAGAAGATGGAGAACAATATGCAATTCACGGCATGTACAATAAGTGTCAAACACTATAGATGCTTTGATAAACTCACTGAGAAAGAACGCCAGATCCTGGAAAAAAATTCAGTTAAGGTATCATATAAGAAAGGAGAAGTTATTTGCAAGCAGGGTGCTTTTGCTTCTCATATAATAATAATGGAAGAAGGTTTGAGTAAAGTATTTATTGAGACAAGCTCAAATTCTCTTATTCTTAAATTAATTCCCGGAGGAAATTTTATTGGAATGGCATCTGTCTCTGAAGCACAGAATACTTTTCCCTATTCAGCTATTGCCTATGTTGACTCTGTGATCAGGCAGATCGACAGAGTTGTTTTCAGGCAGTTATTAACTAAGAACACGGCATTTGCCATGGAAATAATCGAAATTCTTAGTTCAAACAGTCTTCAGATCTATGGCCGTTTTTTCTGTCTAACCCAGAAACAGGCCTATGGAAGGCTGGCCGACATAATTCTTTGTCTTTCTGAAAGAGTATTTAAAACAAGTGAATTTGACTTGCCACTTTCCCGAAAGGATCTTGCTGAACTATCCGGGATGAGTCAGGAAACAGTTATTCGCATGCTAAACAAATTTATTAATGAAGGCTTGATTAAAATGAAAGCTAAAAAATTTCAAGTCATCGATTTTGAAAGACTGAATGAAATAAGTCGCACAGGATAAACCCACTATGCTTTAAAAAGCTCCATATAATGATTTGAATCTGTCAGGACACCTCCGCTTTTATTATAAAAATCATCTCCTAAGTTGAATACTCCATCCTGGGTTTTTCTCCACATTGCATCTTTATAGGGATGATAGCTTTCCATAGTAGCCCAGTTTTTATAATTCTGATGCCCGTTTGTTTCAAGCAATCCGGTTCCTAATCCTGGAAATGCATCAAGACGTGCTGCAATATTTTTGTTCCAATCGATTAAAATTGGATTAACAGTAAGATCGGCACAAAAACAAGGAACATTTCGTTCTTTTGCCACACTAGCAATTTTCATAGTCATACTAAGTGTTTTAGCTATTGCTTTTAGGGCTATTGCCTTGTATCCCATTTCGATTCGATTAATTGCATCCTCATCTGTGTGGGCACTTTCATCAGCCGCAAGTCTTATTGGAATATCGCTAACATCAATCTCAAGCTCTTCAGGGAAAGGTTCCTCAATGATGGCTATCTGATCAAA
>JAGLSB010000479.1 GCA_023135955.1 Bacteroidales bacterium
GTAGTCGATTGCAGATGAACACCTACCGAACCTGCATAGGTTACTATTGCAATTCGATCCTTGTTAGTTAAATTATCAGTCAAGCGCTTAAAACCGCTCTTCAATATTCCCAACTTATCGTCCGAATCCATTGACCCGGAAACATCAATCAGGAATACAAAATTAGTAGCTGGTAATTCATTTTCGGGAATACTTTTTCCTTTAATCCCTATCCGTAAAAGGTGGTGATCAGAATTCCAGGGACAAGTAGATATCTCTGTATTCATGGAAATATTCTCCCCGTTTGCAGGATCTTCATAATCGAAAGTGAAATAATTAATAAATTCTTCAATGCGGACTGCTGCAACTGGGGGTTTTAAGTCACTTCTAAAATATCTTCTCATATTAGAATATGCACCACCATCTGCATCGACAGAAAAGGTGGAGAGAGGTTGTTCCAATACTTTTACAAAAGGATTTTCTTCATATTCCTGATAATTCTCACCAGTATATTCTCCTCCATCCCGCAACGATTCAGAACTCTTAAAATTGGAATAATAACTGTCTGCTTCACTTCTTAAATAGGATTCTGTTTCACAATTTGATAAGAATATCAACAAAAGACTGACACTAATTAATACAAGGTTTTTTGTCATAGCATATTACATTTAATGCTAAGATGAATGAGATGGGAAAAAAGTTGCGTGAAAAATTGCTTTCATTTTGGATTAAGAATAGCATACTGAACTAAATTTTCTCTTTTGAGAGGCAAACATATATCACAGATTTTACGAACAATCATTAATAATGACAGAATAGAGGGAAGGTGATTTACCGCTAGATAGAGTTATGAAGAACTAAATTCAACAATAATCATTTCTAAACCAATAAGCAAATAAAGGATCTTCAAATTCAGGGCTTTTTCCAGTGAAACTAATTATTTCCTTCTTCATGAGGGCTTTTTTTATAGTTTCAACGTTTCCACTGGTTCCAAGATTATATTTTTGAATAACTGATTTGGAGTTTAGTTTTGATTCTCCTTCCGAAATAGCCTTAAGAAGATTTATTTGAAGTTCTGATAAATCATCTATCATCCTGCCATACAATATGTTGTTATATTTTAATAATTCATCTATAGCCAATTGGAAAACCTTATCATCAACAATATCCTCTGTCAGACGCCACACCTGATGTGACAATTGCTGAACATGAAAAGGCAGGTTATTGCTAAGATTAATAATGTATTCTATATATTTCTTATCGATAGTTTTATTTACTGAATTAAATCCTTTTGCAATAAACTTACGCCAATGTTTTTCGGGAATTTTATCAAGGTAGATGATATCTCCAAACCTGAAAAATGGCATAGATTCATTAGAAAATAGCTTGTTTATGATGTGATACTTACTACCATAAAGGCAATATGAACAATTCTGATGTGATTGCCAGTTACTTCTTAATTTTTGCTGAATTTGTAGAGAATCAGAAAAATCATCAATTTTTTGAAATTCATCAATACAAATAACGAATTTAATTTTTTTCTTAATGGCGATCCTTTCCGGTAATTCTAAAACTGCATTTTGGAGCATTTCAGGGTCCTCCCAGTTAAGTTTAAACTTGAAATCCTGATAGGGATCGACTCCAACTGAAAATGAGCTCACCAAGCCTTTCAGAAGACTTTTTGCAGATTTAATCCATTCTTCCCATTTCGAAGAGCTTGCTTTTATTATTTCGGAAAGAAGTTGCTCGTAAAATTCATTTTCATTTTTTACTCTAAACA
>JAGLSB010000048.1 GCA_023135955.1 Bacteroidales bacterium
AATGGAGATGGGGGATCGTTAAATTCTCAGACTGCTAATCTTATTGTTATTCCAACTACAATACTTATTTCTCAACCACCAGCATCCATTGAGAAATGTGATGGTCAAAGTGCTTCCTTTATTGTTGAGGTTAGTGGTGATAATATTGTTTATAGCTGGGAGAAAGATGGAGTTGCCCTTGTAGATGGAGCTAATGTCTCCGGATCGGTAAATAATATTCTTACAATATCTGATATTTCAATAAGCGATGAAGCTATCTATAAATGTATTATTACTGGAACTTGCCAGAATGTAAGTACTGATCCTTCAACATTAAATGTAAATGAGAATACTTCAGTTACATTATCACCTTCGGATGGGGAATACTGTACTGAAGAATCAATTACTTTATCGGTAGCTTCTGCTAATCCAAGCGATACTTATCAATGGAAAAAAGATGGAGTTGATATTATTGATGATGTCCAATTTTCCGGGGCAACAACATCTAATTTGGATATAGATAGTCTTAACAATACAAATGCAGGTATATACAGTTGTTTGGTAACAGGCTTCTGTGATAGTCAAAATAGCGGACTTGCAAATATACAGGTTCTTAAAATTACGCAAATAAATATTCAACCAATACACCAAGATATTGATGATGGAGATCCTGTTAGTTTCACAGTTTCAGCAACTGGAGAAACTCTTAGTTATCAGTGGCAAAAAGGTGGTGTAGATATAAGTGATGATGCCAATATCTCAGGCACAAATCTTTCAGTTTTAAATATTTCATCTGTCTCTACTTCAGACGAAGGTGCATACACCTGCATTGTTAGTGGAACTTGTGGCAAACAAATAAGTGATCCGGCTAACCTCACTGTATTTTTAGAAACTTTGATTATTACACATCCACAACCATCAGACATATCCATATGTGAAGGCAGCCCTAAAGAATACTCTGTTACTGCAACAGGAAGTAATATTACTTACGAATGGAGAAAAGATGGAACAGCCATATCAGATTTAGCTGGAAAAATTTCAGGAGTTACAACACAAAACCTGATTATCTCATCACTTGAATCATCTGACCAGGGTGTATATACTTGTGTTGTAAGTGGAGATGGGGGAACATTAAATTCCCAAACTGCTAATCTTGTTGTTACGCAAACTACAACACTAATTTCTCAACCACCAGCATCTTATGAAAGGTGCGAAGGCCAGAGTGCTTCATTTATTGTTGATGTTAGTGGTGATGGTATTACTTATAGTTGGGAAAAAGATGGAGTTGCACTTGTCGATGGAGGTAATATATTCGGATCAGGAAATAATATTCTTACAATATCTGACATTTCAATAAGCGATGAAGGTATCTATAAATGTATTATTACAGGAACCTGCCAAAATGTAAGTACTGATCCATCAACATTAATTGTTAACGAGTATCCAGGAACTCCGGGTATAATAATTGGAGACGATTTAATTTGTCAGGGAGAAACTGGAAAACCTTATGAGGTTTCCCAGATAAGCAATGCGGATACCTACGAATGGAGAATACCCTCAGGAGTTGATATCATTGGTGATGTAGATACAAGGAATATAGTTATTGACTATACACTGGATGCTTTAAGTGGTGTCTTTTCTGTTCACGGAAAAAATGCCTGTGGTATCGGTCCGGAATCTGCACCCCTGGATGTTGTGGTTAATGTGAAGCCGACAGCTAATGCAGGAACAGACCAAAACTTATGTAGTAATACAGCTACATTAAATGCAAATACTACTTCAAATGGCACGTGGGTAATGCTAAGTGGTAATGCAGATTTTACAGATATCAACCTCTATAATACAGATGTTCAGAATCTAGCCAAAGGCTCTAATACTTTAGAGTGGACTGTATCAGTTAACAATTGTGTTTCAAGGGATACTGTAATAATAATCAACAATATCACAGATGTTGATGCAGGAGAGAATCAGATTTTATGTTCATCTACTTCAACCTTAAATGCCAATACTCCTGCTGCAGGAACTGGTTCATGGTCTGTAGTTTCAGGAGGAGCAAATTTCGATCAGCCATATAGCCCAATAACTGATGTAAGTTCTCTCAGCAAAGGAACAAATATTCTTAAATGGACAATTAATAATGAAGGTTGTATAAGATATGATACCGTTTCCATTACAAACGATTTACCAACAAATGCTTTTGCTGGTCACGATATAATAACTCTTGTAGACACCAGTACTATTGAAGGAAATACTCCTGCCGTGGGAACTGGAGAATGGACCTTGTCGAGTGGAAGTGGTATTATAGTAGATAAAAATTCTCCAACAACTCATTTAACCGATCTTGCTATTGGGGAAAATGTTTTCATTTGGACAATTACTAATAATTTATGTTCTTTTTCAGATGATGTTAAAGTAATTAATTCTACAATAACCGATAATGATGCCGGATCTGATCAATCATTATGTACTGATAATACATTTTTGTTTGGAACTGTACCAAATTATGGAGTAGGAACCTGGTCCGTTGTAACAGGATCTGCGAAATTTATTGATAAAAACAAATATGATACTGAAGTTGTAGAGATAGGTAAGAGTGCTAATGTATTTAGATGGACCATACAAGAATACGAAGTAACTACAGATGAAGTAACAATTACAAATAATTCACCCACAATAGCTGATGCAGGTGATGACAGAGTATATTGTCTTGACAGTACTACTTTGGAAGGAAATGAAGTTTTGATTGGTACAGGCATATGGTCTATCATTGGTGGAAGTGGAAATATTGAGGATGAATATCAATACAATTCCAAAGTCACTAATATAAGTAAAGGAACAAATACATTCCGATGGACAATTACCAGCGATAGTGGAGGTTGTGTAACTAGTGATGAAGTTTTCATTACAAATGATCTGCCAACTATTGCTGATGCTGGTTTAGATCAGACTATCTGTACAGATTCTGTAATACTTTATCCGAATACACCAAGCTATGGAACCGGAAGCTGGGAAATAATAGGTGGTTCAGCTACTTTCATAAATAACACAGCTACAAAACTAAGCTCGGGTAATAATACCTTTAACTGGGTAATATCAAAAAATCAATGTAAATCAATTGATGAGATTATCATAACTAATAATAGTCCAAGTCAGGCCTATGCAGGTTCAGATAGAACCAATTGTAGTGAAAATATTTTTATGAGCGCCCGTGATCCGATTATAGGAACAGGAAATTGGACACTGATTAGCGGAGCAGCAGATATTATTGATCCGATTTCAAATACTTCCGAAGTACAAAACATTGGTTATGGTTCGAATACATTCAGGTGGAAAATTGAAAACTTAGGTTGCTATTCAGAAGACCGTATTGAAATCAGTAATAATCAACCAACGAATATATCTGCAGGTTTAGACCAGTATCTCTGTGCAGATTCTGCCCAACTTTATTCATCGGAAGCTGAAAATGGATATGGGACATGGACAATAGCCGAAGGGTCTGGAATTTTTGAAGATAATACGCTTTTTAATTCAAAAGTTTATTCCCTTGAGAGGGGACAAAACAAATTGGTTTGGACAGTTACAACCACAGGATGTAATAATTCGGATACTGTATTAGTAACCAACAATTTACCATCGTTGCCATCGGCTGGCCCCGATCAGGATAATTGCATATCGGAGACTTTTATGGCTGCAAATATCCCTCAAATTGGAACTGGAGAATGGGGTATAGTAAGTGGGTCAGCAAGCTTTGAAAATGCAACTGATCCTTCGACGAAAATTACTGATATTGGGTATGGCGAAAATAGCTTTAATTGGATAACCACAAATGGTAGTTGTATCTTAAGCGATGAAATTATTATCAAAAATAGTTCTCCTACAATAGCCTATGCCGGAGAAGACAGAATTATTTGTAATAGTACGGCAAATCTTCTCGCCAATCCTCCATCTATTGGCGACGGTATCTGGAGAGTTGTTAGTGGCTTTGGTGTTATACAAAATCCCAATGATTTTAATGCTGAAATTACAAGCCTCGGTTTAGGAGCAAATACTCTCAGTTGGACAACTGAGAATGGACGATGTAAAACATCTGACAATGTGATAATCACAAATAATCTTGCAATAGCATATGCAGGTATAGACGAAATTGTTTATGATCCAAATATAATTCTTGTTGGTAATAATCCTGCAGAAGGCATTGGAGAATGGCAACTTGCAGCCGGACTTGGAAATATAGCTTCTCCAAATAGTTTTGAGACACAGGTTACTGAACTTGGTGAAGGTGCAAATACATTTTACTGGACAATCGATAACGACAAATGTGTTGCCTATGATGAGGTAATTATTACCTATTATGTTCTTCCGGAAGTAGACTTTACCCCTACTCCTCAAAATGGTTGTCCTCCATTATTTGTTGATTTTATAAACTCTTCCGTTGGAGGAAGTCCATTCACCTGGGACTTTGGCGATGGAGCAATTTCAACAGATGCAAATCCTATGCATACCTATAACATTCCCGGCACATATAATGTAAAATTATCAGGAACAGGCCCAGATGGTATCATTGTTGAAAAAGATACTGTGGTAATCG
>JAGLSB010000480.1 GCA_023135955.1 Bacteroidales bacterium
ATTAATTATAATAATTTTAGTTCAACTTTAACATATGACCAGATAGATCCCTCCAATTCTGATTTAGATGCCAGATTTAATTATTGGGGTCCAATAGCCACAGCAGAAATAAATACTGGAGGGAATCCAAAAAACATTTCAACAATAAATGATTATTATGATGATCAGAATCGGGGAAAAGTAAATTATTCAGGATGGCTCGATGCCCCATACCCTGAAGGTATTCCTTCTCCTGGAGGAAATACCGGGGATATGGAATTCATTTATTCCGATGGGACATCTGCATGGGGATACAATGAAGGCGACACCCTGTTTATTCAATTATACGATGAAGATCTGAACCTGGATATCAACATCCCGGAATCTGCACAGATTGAAATCTGGTGCAATCTGGAAACCAATCCTGAAATTCTCACTTTAACAGAAATTGAATCCGATACGGGACTTTTCAGGGGGTGGATGTTGCTAGATCAGTCTACCGGCTTCCCAATGATAGATGGAAAGTTGCAGGTGGATATCAAAAATAGCATTTATGCAAAGTATAAAGATGCTTTAGATGATTGGAATAATACAGATGTTGAGATATCTGACTCAGTCATTTATAATTTGACAATAAAGGAATATGAACCGGATGAAAATACAGTACTTTTATTACATTTTAACGAAGGGAATGGTCAAATCACTTCTGATGTTTCACCTAATTCATTCACTGGTGTTTTAGGTAATGATCAAAATGTAAATAGTGATGATGATCCAAGTTGGATCCCTGGAATTAGTGGTAAGGCTCTCAATTACAATGGAATAAATCAATTCGTAAAATTAACTAATGAGCCATTGATAGATTTGACTGAGGGAAGTATTGAAGCTTGGATATTCCCAAAGATAATTGATAGTGATAATTGGTTTTTCGCATATGCAATGGATACCCACAAAGGTATAGCTATGTGCGTAGATAATATTGGAAGTTTATGCCTTCAACTTGATCAAGGATCAGGTGACGTTATTAGGAGCACTCCAAATTTAATAAGCGAAAACAAATGGTATCATGTGGCTGCTACTTGGAAAAATGATACAATTTATTTGTATTTGAATAATCCCTTAAATCCGCAAGTAAATTGTTAACAAAATAGCCAAGGCACTGTGCATAAATAATATACACAGTGCTTGGTCAGTAAATTTTATCACCTATTTTAGTGATACCAACTCAATAAAATAGAAGCGGTAATCATTTACAGCCATGAATATACAAAAGTTAAACAGTTCAGTAAGTCCTTTTGCAGGAATTTCTTTTGCTAATAACAGTTTTAATAAAAGTGGAATAAGCCAACTGATAGATAATGAGCTTGGTATAAGGGTGAAAACAATTGGCTTCGACTATAGTGAAATTCTCAGGAATTTATCAAATGTCTTTTTGAGCGGGGGCGGTGTAATAGAAGATATCAGCACACATCTGGGAGAGCATTTAAAAATGATACCCGGCAATAATGTACCAAGTCCCGACACCGTCCTTCGAGCCATTAAAGAATTATCCACACCGAATACATCATTTAAGTCAAATAGTGGTATTGATTATGATTTCAATATCAATACCAGGCTAAACAGGCTGAATATTAAGGCCTTATTGCATATGGGACAACTCACAGCTAATCATAGCTATGATTTTGATTACGATAATCAGGTTGTTGTCAATAATAAATATGATGCCAAACGAACATACAAAAAGAATAAGGGCTATGTTCCTGGCATAGCAACTATTGAAGACAAAATTGTTTATGTTGAAAACCGAGATGGCAATGCAAATGTAAAATTTGAACAAGATGGAACACTTACAAGAGCATACGAACTGTTAAAGTCTGAGGGCATAACAGTAAATCGCTCGAGAATGGATGCCGGATCTTATGCAAAAGACATAATAGATGTGGTAGCTCAAAATAGTAAACAGTTCTATATCAGAGCAAATAAGAGTGCCAATCTGTTTGAACAAATAACAGAGATTTCAACATGGGAGAGCGTTGAGATAAATTACAAAAACTATGAAGTAGCATCAATCCCTTTCAGACAGTTTTTTGAAGACAGGAATTATCGGTTAGTCATAATGAGAGAGAAAAGCGATAATCATCAGATTGACTTATTCACCCAAGATACATTTGCCTATAGATCGATTTTAACTGACGATTGGAATAGCACTGAAAAAGAGGTAATTGAGTATTACAATAATAGAGGCACGAGCGAAAAGATCTTCGATGTAATGAATAATGACTTCGGATGGAAACACTTGCCTTTTTCATTCCTGAATGAGAACAATGCATTCATGATTATCACTGCTATGATAAAGAACTTTTACAACTTCTTCGTAGCTATAGTCTCTAAGAAATTTGAAGGAATCAATCCAACAACACGGTTAAAGCGATTTGTTTTCCGTTTCATTACCGTTGCAGGAAAATGGGTGTATAAAGGCCGGCAATGGGTGCTGAAATTGTACACAAAACAACCCTATGAACAGTTGGTTTGCTGAAAAAGTTGTTCGGGAAAAGTGCAATAATGGGAGACCTATACCCGGAAATGATCGAAAACAAACTGTTATCTATTGATACAGTGTTGTTTACGAAGTTTGACTTTATGAAAAACAAATGATCCTTCTGAAAATACAATAACAATCAATCAAACTCAATCATGCCGTGTATAGAAGCCATAAA
This sequence comes from Bacteroidales bacterium, assembly GCA_023135955.1. Lineage (GTDB taxonomy): Bacteria > Bacteroidota > Bacteroidia > Bacteroidales > JAGLSB01. The sequence continues at coordinate 2,697 of JAGLSB010000480.1, forward strand.
AGACCCGCATTTGCATGGAAAAACAAAATACTTTCCCATTTCACTATGCATTGTGGGAAGAATCAGGGTGATTTTTAATTTTTTAAATTTGTTGCGGATTTAAGG
>JAGLSB010000481.1 GCA_023135955.1 Bacteroidales bacterium
TCAATCGAATATAGATATGGTGTCACTCCACCTTCAACAGAAAGGATTCTAATTTCTCCCAGGCTATCGCCGTAACAGAGATTGTTGCTTATATTTAATTCACTAGATATAATTAGTTTGAAAGGTTCACTAATGGAAATATCATCACTAGCTATACAACCGTTTGCATCCCTAACCCAAATAGTATACGATTTCTGCGTTAAGTCTATAAATTTGTTAGACGCCTGGAATATAATGCCATTTCTTGAATATTCATAAGGAAGAGCTCCCCCAGTTGCTGATACGGTAATCGTGCCGTTAGCATCTCCATTGCATAAGATATCTGTTTTTTCGAGTGACATAATCATTCCTGGTGTATCAGTAATGTCAAAAGTGCTACTTATAACCGGTCCACAGAGCATATTGTCTGTAAGCGAAACTGTATAACTTCCCACAGCGAGTCCTGAAAAGATTCCTGTTGCATTAGTTATACTTCCCGGGTTAAGTGTATAGCTGTATGGAGCTGTTCCGCCTGAAGCAGTAACAGTAATACTTCCATCGTTTACACCATTACATGTTATATCGGTTGAGGCTTCAGATGCAAAGGCTAATATGGCAGATTCTGTAATATCAAAGTTTACACTAACTGCTACCGGACAAGTATTATCGTCGGTAACACTAACGGAGTATGTATTGGGGGAGAGTCCGGTGAAATCTCCATTATTGGTTTGAAGGATGGCACCCGGATTCAAAGCATAATGAAGCGATCCGGTTCCTCCTGTTGCAGTTACACTTATGCTACCGTCGTCGGCTGAATTACAGGATATGTCGATTTTTGATTCTGATGTTATACTTATTGCCTCGGGATTACTAATAATTATTGAGCCAGTTGCCTCAGAACACCCTAATGGGTCGCTGACATTCACAGAGTAGGTTCCATCCGCAAGTGCAGTGAAACTTCCCGTTGCATTTGACTGTATTGCTCCCGGATTCAGAGTATATGTCAGCGGATTGTTACTAGCCGTTGCTGTAACATCTATAGTTCCATCATTATCATCCTTACAGCTTATATCTGAAGAGTTAGTAGAAGTGATTGTAATTTTGTCGGGTTCAATAATAGTAATTATACTACTGGTAACCGGCCCACAGGAATTGGCATCATCAAGTGTTACTGTATAATCTCCTGGAGTGAGTCCGGAAAAGCTACCAGTGGCATTATTTATGCTTCCAGGGTTAAGGGTAAAACTATATGGAGCTGTTCCGCCTGATGCAGTAATAGTAATTGTTCCATCGTTATCACCATTACAAGTAATATCTGTAGAAGCTTCGGAATCAATAGTCAGAAGTGCAGGTTCTTTTATTTCAAGCGAACTACTTGTAGCTGAAGTACAAGAGTTTGCATCTGTTACATCAACAGAATAGGTCCCAATGGGTAAATTATTGAAATTACCATTAGAGTTATCAATAGCATCAGGATTTAAAGTATATGTATACGCACCTGTACCCCCGGCTGCTGTAACATGAAAATAACCATCAGTTCCTCCATTACAACTTACATCATTAACTGACTCTGAGCTGATACTTATTAAATCTGGATTTGTTAAGGTTAATGTATTTGACAACACGCTGGTGACACACGTAAGATCTGAAAGAGTAATAGTATAATCACCAGGACCAAGCGACGGATAAATCCCAGTAGCATTTGTTACTGATCCGGGATTAAGTTCAAAGCTAAAATCTCCAGATCCACCAGCGGCTGTTACCTGCAGTTCTCCGTCGGCATCTCCAAAACAAGATATTGGAGTAATAATTTCATTAGAAATATAGGCTAATTCAGGTTCAGAAACTATAGCAGCATTAAACTCTGAAAAGCCCACATTATTATTATCTTCTACAGTAATATGCCAATTATTGGCACTTACAGCAGGGAAAGTGTAAAAAGTGTCAGCTGTTGAAGGGCTGACTTGGTTGTCTATGCCTCTAAATATAGTGAAAGTATAAGGAGCTGCTCCGCCTGTAATTCTAATAAGAACTGTCCCATCATTATCCCCGTTACATGAAACATCCGTCGTAATTACTTCAACAAGGACAGGTTGAGCAAATAGATACGAACCCGAAAAAAGAAAAAGGAATAATATTAATAAGTATTTTTTCATATATTGAGATCTCACATTAGCCCTATAGAGGCTATATAATCTAATGTTTTACGTCTTTATCAATACAAATGTTACGTTTATTGTCGTTTTTTAGCTATTGGCAATAATTATGTAAAATAAATATATTCATTGTTTATTAAAAATTTATTGTCATTTAATAATAGTTTTCAACTATTTTCTTCTTCACCTAAATAATCGACTGAAATTTTGTTTGCAGGAATATAAGCAGCAAAATATCCTATCA
>JAGLSB010000482.1 GCA_023135955.1 Bacteroidales bacterium
AACAGAAATCAGAACCGAGCGAAATGAGATGAACGACTAAAGGAGTTAAACCAGTAAGCCGCAAATTGAAAAAAGCACGAACAACCATAACAGATATAGCCAATAAGTTGGGCGTTTCTCCATCAACGGTTTCACGTGCTTTAAATAACCACCCTGCTATTAGCGATAAAACTCGAAAAGCGGTTGTAAAACTGGCTCAAAAGCTTAATTACCAGCCGAACTTACTTGCTCTTAATCTTTTAAAAAAGAAAACTAATACCATTGGTGTAATTGTCCCGGAAATAACAAGCCATTTTTTTTCATCAATTATTAATGGAATTCAAGATTTAGTAAATCCTTTAGGAATTAACATGATTATTGGGCAATCAAATGAGTCCTATGAAGAGGAGAAAAATATTGTACAAACTTTTGCATCGATAAGAGTTGATGGGTTTTTAATTTCTCCTGCTTCAGAAACTAAAACATTTGGACATTTAGAGGCGCTTGTTGATAATAATATCCCCCTGGTTTTCTTTGATAGGGATTGCGAAGGAATTGAAATAGACAAGGTTTTTGTAGACGAATATAATGGTGCTTTTCAGGCTGTTGAATATTTGATTCAATCCGGGTGTAAAAGAATTGCCCATATTGCTGGACAACAAACACTTTCCACAGCAAGACACAGGTTAAGGGCATATAAAGATGTGCTGAAAAAACACAAGCTCCCAATAATTGAAGATTATATTGTTAAAAGTGATGGTTTTACTCCTGAGCATGGTATTGAACCTACAAAGAAATTATTGGCACTACCAAATCCCCCGGATGCTGTTTTTGCAATTAACGATGGTGTTGCGATTGGAGCAATGTATATTATAAAAGATGCTGAAATATTGATCCCTGATGAAATTTCAGTAATTGGTTTTGACGACGACCCTTATTCAGCCTATTTTAAGCCATCATTGTCAACAGTTTGGCAGCCAACCTACGAAATGGGAATGCTATCTGCTCGTATTCTAATGAAGCGTATTAATAATAAAAATGATCTCTCAGAAATTCAAGTTGAATCACTTTTTCCTGAATTAATAATCCGCGGATCTTCACGGTAATAGAAATTGCTATAATTATTTAGGTAATAATTTCAATAAACTATCATTTTTTTAACTTTCATAATCACTCTTGCCCTTCAGTAGTCATTGCATATTGTACTAATTTACAATTTAATAAAAGACTTATATTGTAATTGAATGAGGGCTTTTATATCTATTTTATGCAAACCTTTGCATAAAGATTTACATCAGATAATTGTATTCTATTTATATTATAGCTTTTTTTA
>JAGLSB010000483.1 GCA_023135955.1 Bacteroidales bacterium
TGGGATAAAGCACATGGGTTTCTACGGGCAGTCTTCCAGGCGGTAATTCATCAATTACTGAAACATCCAAATCTCCATAAATAGTCATAGCTAAAGTACGTGGAATTGGAGTAGCAGTCATTACTAGAATATGAGGTGGCTGATGATTCTTTTTCCACAGTTTTGCACGCTGAGCTACACCAAATCTATGTTGCTCATCAATTACAACTAAACCTAAGTTTTTAAACTGAACCACATCCTCAATTAAAGCATGTGTACCAATTAATATTTGCAATTCTCCATTTAGTAAATTCTCATGTATTTTTTTTCGTGCTGCTGTTTTTTTCGATCCTGTTAATAAATCAACTTTTACAGGCAAACCATCTAAAAACTCTTTTATGGTATCAAAATGTTGATTAGCCAAAATTTCAGTTGGAGCCATAATACACGCCTGAAAGCCATTATCCAATGCAATCAACATGCTCATTAATGCAACTAAGGTTTTTCCACTGCCTACATCGCCCTGAAGCAGCCTATTCATCTGTTTTCCTATTCCCATGTCCTTCCTTATTTCTTTCATTACTCTCTTTTGAGCATTGGTAAGTTCGAAAGGAAGGTGATTAGCATAAAACTCATTGAAATTCTCACCAACTGTTTTAAAAATATAACCTGTACTTTTAAGATTCCTGCCCGTTTTTGTTTTTAGTATGTTAAGTTGAAGGAAGAATAATTCCTCAAATTTTAATCTGTATTCAGCCTTTTTTAAAATTTCAGGATTATCTGGAAAATGAATATTATGTATGGCCTCACTGAGGTTAATGATACCTGTTTTTTTTATTAACCAGGAAGGAAGGCTTTCTTCCAAATTGCTTGCTGCCGCATTTAACAGGTTGAAGACCATTTTCTGAATAACTTTAGAACTAATATAGCTGTTCTTCAGTTTTTCAGTAGTATGATACATTGGTTGGAGTCTGGTGCTTAGACTTTTTTCCTTTGAGATTTCATCAATATCAGGATGTATAATATTTATCCGGTTTTTGAAAACAGAAGGTTTCCCAAAAACAATAAATTCAACATTGGTTTTATGATTTTCAGGTATCCATTTATAGCCCTTAAACCAAAGTAATTCAATGATTCCTGTCCCGTCCGAAAATTCTGCGGTAAGTCTTTTTTGGCCACGACCTTTACTACTAAGCTGATATGAAATAATTTTCCCTTTTAGCTGAATATATGGTAAATCGGATTGAAGTTCACTTATTTTATAAAATTTTGTCCTGTCAACATATCGGTAAGGAAAGTAATACAGTAAATCGCGTAATGTGTATATACCCAACTCCTTATTGAGGATTTCTGACCTTTTAGGGCCTACGCCGGGCAAAAATTTTATTTCACTGTTTAAGTTATCCTGCATATCTTCAAATATCGGAAAAAAAAGTATAGTCTTTGTTTCAATTCCAAATCAATTATTAAAAGATTATTTTTGGTAAATATATTTATAGATTGGAGAAATGAACGGAATTAGAATAAATTTGTTTCTTTATTGATGAAAAGGAAGATGTGATATTAGTTGTTTCTAATCGATTATTACATATGAATGCAGCTCCAGAGGAGCGACATCTTTGTAGAACAATAACAATTCAAAGTCAAAGCTCCAGAGGAGCGATAGCTTTGTAGAAAATAGATGAGACTACAAACCCAAGCTCCGTAGGAGCGAAATCTTTATTGAACAGAATATGAATATATATATTTGAATGCTATAATTAGATTTCGCTCCTATGGAGCTAATAGGAATAATCTATTATTTTGTTACAAAGATATTGCTCCTCTGGAGCAAATAATTAAATCATAATAATATCATTTACATCTTAATTTTGTTGAGATATATTTATTGCAATACAGAAAGAGATTTAAACTAAATACATGAAAAGTCAGATTTTAGCTATTGGGATTATCTTATTAGTATTTGTTGTTCTGGTTGATGTCTATTCCTTCCGTGGAATATCCAGATTAGCCTCAGGGTTAACCAGAACTAATAATCTGATTATACTTTCTGTATTTCTGATTACTGGATTAATAGCAACCGCTCTCATTGTTTGGCTGATGCTTAAAAGTGATAAATTTGAGTATAGTAAAATGATGTCGTATACCAGTGGACTAATGGGCTATATGGTATTATTTTATGTTCCAAAATTATTTTTTATATTTTTTCTGTTAATTAGAGATATTGCTTTATTGGTAAACCGTATTACTTCTTCCTTTTCTAACCCGGATATTCGAGCATCCGGCGATTTATTCATTTCACGAGCTGACTTCATATTGCAGGCCGGGATTATTATTGCAACTATACCATTTCTTTCAATAATTTGGGGAATATGGAAGGGACGCTATAACTATAAAGTTAATAATGTGGAGCTTTCATTTAAAAACCTTCCACCTTCCTTTGAGGGATTGAAAATTATTCAGATCTCTGATTTACACCTTGGAAGTTTCGGGAAGGATACTTCAAAATTAAAGCTTGCTATTAAATTAATAAATAAGCAAGAGGCTGATTATGTATTATTTACTGGTGATATTGTAAACAACCTGGCTTCGGAAATGGAGGTTTTTGCAGCCGTACTACAGGAGATAAAGGCAAAAAAAGGGAAGTTTTCAATTCTTGGAAATCACGATTATGGTAGATATTATAGATGGTCGTCGAAAGAAGATTTAAATGCAAATATGGAGCTATTGTATCGTTTACATCAAGAAGCAGGCTTTAAGCTATTAAGAAATGAAACAGCATTTCTTGAGAGCGAGAATGACAGGATAGCATTAATTGGCGTAGAAAATTGGGGAATACCTCCTTTTCCACAACTCGGTGATCTTGGAGTAGCAATGAAAGATGTTTTAGACAATGACTTCAAAATCCTGATGTCTCATGATCCCTCACATTGGGATGCTGTTGTTCTTCCGGAAACAGATATTGATCTGACTTTATCAGGACATACTCATGGAATGCAATTCGCTATTAACATTCCGGGATGGAAATGGAGTCCTGTGAAACTTAAATATCCCAGATGGTCGGGGCTTTAT
>JAGLSB010000484.1 GCA_023135955.1 Bacteroidales bacterium
TCGGATAACCCGGTTTCAATATACGGCACTACTACTGTTAATATCCCAAAGGGAGAGGGGAGGGTTGATGTAAGCTTACCGGTGGATATTTCTGTTCCTATAGATGAAGATGCCTACAGCATAGTGGCTTACCTTTCCCGGAGCGGAGGCTCTGTGCAAGATAGTTTTGATAGCATACGCCGTTCAGGAATAGATGTCCTGGCACCTCCGGCATCAGATGCAAGGCTGTCGGATTTAATGGTTGACGGAAGCACTGTGTCTGATTTTTATGAAAGTACTGAAGTGTATGACATTGAGCTACCTGAAGGTACAACAGATGTGCCCGTAGTAACCGCAACAGCCACAGACGAGAATGCTGATGTTCAGGTTACCAATGCTGAGGGCTTACCCGGAACAGCAACCGTTTTAGTTACGGCAGAGGACGGTATTACAAGCAATACTTATACCATCAACTTTACTGTAGCCACTCCGACCGTTAGCATTGACAAACCACTAATATCCAATAAGGAATTTGTAGAAATATATCCAAATCCTGTCAATAAAGAGCTTTATTTTCGTTTTCAGGACTCAGGAACACCAAAGAAAATCAGCATCTACAATACCTTCGGCCAACAGCTTTATTGCAATCAGACTAAAAAAGCAGAATTAGAAATTGATGTTAACTCCTTATATGCAAAAGGAATAATAATGATCCGGATAGATTCCGAAGATGATTTTTCCTATCATAGGGTAGTCATCAATTAATCCGGGTATAATAGATAAGTTTCTGTTATTAAATGTTTTGATATTTATAAATAACTCACTTATATAAAAGAATAACTAATGAAAATTAATTTTTTCATAGTACTATTTGTACTGTTTTGTGACGCAATTTTTGCACAGGAGCAAAAGCCTAATATTGTAATGATTGCAGTTGACGATCTGAACGACTGGATAGGTGCTTATGGCGGACACCCACAGGTGAAAACGCCAAATATTGATAAACTTGCTGGAAAGAGTATGTTGTTCAGGAATGCGGCTTGTCCGGGACCAGTATGTGGCCCGTCTCGTTCTGCTTTACTTTCGGGATATATGCCTTCAACAACAGGCTGTTATGGCAATGCGGACTATATGTTAAATTCCGAAATAGTACAAAAAAATCCAACCATGCCTGAATACTTCTCAAAACACGGTTACATCACCATGTCCAAGGGAAAAATCTTTCATAAACATGATACACCTGATGGAAAAGACGAAGGTCAATGGGCTTATGACGTTTGGGAACCAGCAACCGGTGGAGGTGGCATACAAGCCGATAAATTTTATTCCAGAGACCAGGGGATTATTAATGGTCAGGTAATTGAAAACGCACTTTATACTGAACGCAAAGGATCTCCTTTTGAATTTGGACCAACTGAAAAAGGGATGGAGGCTGCCAAAGATTATATTACTGCAAAATGGTTTGAGACAAAACTTCAGGATACCTATGATAAGCCATTCTTTATGTTAGTGGGAATTTCAAAGCCTCATTTGCCATTTACTGTGCCCGAAGAGTTTTTCGATATGTATGGTCTGGATTCGATTAAGGTGCCCGATTATCATTTAGACGATCTGGATGATATTGTAGATTTTAATGGAAATAAAATGTTTAGTCCTCATCCTGACTTCCTGTGGGCATCGCATTATGACATACAGAAAGAAGTTACCCGCGCTTATATGGCCGCTGTTTCATTTGCAGACTCATGTGTAGGAGTAGTGCTTGATGCTTTGGAAAACAGCGAATATGCTGATAATACTATTGTAATGCTCTGGGGCGATCATGGATGGCATCTGGGTGAAAAACTAAAATACCGAAAGGCTTCGTTATGGCGAGAAGCTGTGCAGTTACCTTTTATAGTACATGTTCCCGGTATGACGAATGGCGTGGAATGCACACGTACTGTAAATTTAATTGATATGTATCCTACACTCATTGATTTGTGTGGTTTGCCTCAAAAAATTTTAGATGGTAAATCAATAAAACCCTTGTTGGAAGAGCCAAAAACTGAGTGGACACCAACACTAACTACTTATGGCAAAGGAAAACACTCGGTAATGTCTGAAAAGTGGCATTATATAAAGCATAGTACCAGGGGTGAAGAACTTTATGACCTTGAAAATGACCCTATGGAATGGACAAATTTAGCATATACGAATGCTCCTGAAATAATACAAATAATAGAAGAATTGAGAGCTTACATTCCCACACAAGAAGAAAATGATGTTGAACATTCATCGGGAAATGGAGATGGACATAACGATATTATCAAAATTCAAAGAGCTGAAACTGTAAACTATATAACCGATGCCACTTTATCTGATTTGTCAATTGACGGAGTAAGCATAACGGACTTCTCCGCAAGTAATGAATTGTATACTATTGAACTAGCAGAAGGGACAAGCGAAGTGCCTGTAGTAACGGCCACGGCCACAGATGAGAATGCAACAGTTTCAGTAACAGAAGCCGACAGCTTACCTGGAACTACTTCGGTTTTGGTTACTGCAGAAGACAGTGTTACAAGCAAAACATATATAATAAATTTTACTGTAGCGGCACCAACCGTTAGCATTGAGAAGCCACAAATATCCAATAAGGGATTCGTAGAAATATATCCAAATCCCACCAATAGTGTGCTTAATTTTCGTTTTCAGGACTCTGGAATAACAAAGAAAATCAGCATTTACAATACCTTCGGCCAATTGCTTAATTGCAATCAGACAAAAAAATTAGACTTAGAAATTGATGTAAACTCCTTATATACAAAAGGAATATTAATGATCAGAGTAGATTCCCAAGGTATTTTCTCCTATCATAGGGTAGTAATCAATTAATCTGGGCATAACAAGCATGTATTTGTTATTAAGTTTATTGAGTTAAGATATATTGTAGGCTTCCTTGCAATTGAAATTAATAATTCTCTGGTGCTCAGGACCTCACCATTGAACTATTATCTATCTACTTCTGAAACATCAGTAGGATTAAATTAGGATGCAAATCAATTAACTTTACTTGAAAGTTTTAATCATGTCTTGTTATGAAATATACATTTGCTTTTATTAGCATTTTACTACTATTAAACAGTTGAACTCTAATAAATAAACTAAGTGATACCAAAAAAGAATTAAGCCTATGAAATCCATACTAAAAGTAACTCTGCTGTTTCTAAGCATTCCCCTGATTTTTGCATGCACAGAACCAAAGACTATCCATACTTTCGAGATCCAGGAGATTGTGTTGAATGCTCAAAATACGTATGAAAATCCTTACAAGGAAGTAGAATGCTGGGTGCAGCTTGAGGGACCGGATTTTAACAAAAGGATTTATGGTTTCTGGGATGGAGGAAATACTTTTCGGGTAAGAATTGCTGCAACCCTAGCGGGAGACTGGACCTGGACATCCGGTTCAAATCAGGATGATAAAGGATTAAATGAAAAATCCGGCAGCTTTCATGCAATCAACTGGACTGAAGAAGAATTGCAGGAAAATCCAAACCGGCGCGGTTATATCAGATCGACTCCAAATGGCCATGCCTTGCAATATGCAGATGGAACTCCTTTCTTCTTTATAGGTGACACCTGGTGGGCCTCTTCCACCTGGAGGTATCCCTTAACAGGAAAAACACCGGATCCCAATTGGGAGCCTGGTCCCGAAGGTCTTTCCTTTGAAAATGTAGTAAACTATCGAAAAAAGCAGGGATATAATATGGTTGCGATGATATCCTGCTATCCCAACTGGGCTGCTGACGGACTTTCGCGCGAACTCGTTGACGAGAATGGAATTGGTATTCGCCAGGCATGGGAACATTTCGAGACGCCAACGGATGAAACGCCAACGGCAAAAGATATGCACGATGAATTGGGTAACAGACCTTTCGCAATGAAAAATGGTGGTCCGATGGCTGATTTTGATCAAATAAACCCGGAATATTTCAAATCTTTGGATAAGAAATTAGATTACCTGAATTCAGTAGGTTTT
>JAGLSB010000485.1 GCA_023135955.1 Bacteroidales bacterium
AAAAAGACCGTTTGGATGTTTGAAAATTGGAAATTATCTAATCTGCACAAGCTACAGAAAAGCTATAAACCATTTTTGGATAAGTTTTATAAAGAGAAAAATGTAGTTCCCAGGCTAAAGGACGGGAGTCTTTGGAAGGATCTGGGAATGTATTAGAATTAAGTTCGATATAAGGAATCTATTAATATAGATCTAATTATCTAAATGCTGTCCACATAATATTAATAATGTAAAACAACATTTTGTATTACTAAAAATGTATTGTAAAATACTTCTAAGAATAAGTTGCATTGGAACTTCTCATTAAATTATTATTTTTACTTAAAAAACATGGCTAGATTACTTTTCAAATCAGAGTTAGAGTTAAATTTCAGAGGTGAAAGAGATTATATATATGGACCTGATTTGTTTATTAATTCTATAGAATCTGTGTTTAATTATTTTGAGACAGATTTATTGAGCAAGGTAGATTTCTCTTCACATGCTATGGCACATCAAGGATTAGATTTCTATTTATTTGATAGTCCAGATGAAGAAAGTCTTGATTTAGTTCAATCTAAACTTGTTTTCACCCATAAAAACATTGAATATTTTGCATATTTAGTTTTAAATGGAAAAACAGTTTCCCAAAGAACTCCCTACCCAGAAGAAGAAGTATTTGACGCTTGCATTCTTGATAAGGAAAACAAAACTATCGTGTTAAGAAAAAGAACAACATTCTTACTTACTGATAATTATACGGCTTTAACAAAGTTCATGCATAAACATATTTTTCCAGATACTAATGGGAAATGGATATTTGTGCGTGTTATATACAATGAATATAAAATAAAACAGAAGTATAATGAATTGAAAGTTGTTTGCTCGAAGAATTTTTCTAATAAATTTACTCAGAACGCCTTATTTATCGATGGTGAAAAAATTGGCACAATATATTTTTCATTAATTTAAAATTAAAATGCTTGGAATCAGAGAAATAGCATCATATATTCCAGAACAAAGAATTTCAAATCTTGACAGAATGGATAGATTTGAAACAAATGAAGAATTTATTCTTGAAAAAATTGGAATAGAAGAGGTTTCGATAAAAGCGAAAGACGAAGATACTTCTGATATGGCGGTGAAAGCATATAACAATTTGGAAAAGAAAATATCTATTAATAAATCAGAAGTTCAGGTTTTGATTTTAATTACTCAAAATCCGGATTCAAATATTCCCCATACCTCTTCGGTAGTACATAAGAAACTTGAATTGCCAGAATCTTGTGCGGCATTTGATATTTCGCTTGGATGTTCGGGTTTTGTATATGGTTTATCAATTATTCAATCTTTTATGGAAAGTAATAACTTCAAAAAAGGACTTTTATTTACATGTGATCCATATTCTAAAGTAATAAATGAGGACGACAAGAATACTTCATTTTTGTTCGGAGATGCTGCAACAGTTACGTTAATTACCGATGATCCAGTATATATTTCCGGGAAATTTACTTTTGGGACTATTGGTAAAGAGGGGCATAATTTGAATTGCGACAACAATATTTTATTTATGAATGGAAGGAGTATTTTTAATTTTGCTGCCAGATATATTCCACAAGATGTAAAAGTTCTTCTTGAAAAAAATAAATGGGAACTTGATAAAGTAGATAAAATAATTTTTCACCAGGGAAGTAAATTTATTCTGGATACTCTAATTCGAAGAATTGGAATACCTGAAGAAAAAGTAATTAACGATATTTTGAATTATGGTAATACAGTATCATCTTCAATACCAATAATTTTAGAAAAAATTATAGGAGATATTAAAAACAAATGCATTTTAATTAGTGGATTTGGTGTTGGATTATCATGGTCAAGTAATTTATTATTTAGAAATAGTTGAAAAAGTATGGAAGCAACTGTAGAAAAATTAAGAGAGATATTATCTCAAACTTCAGCAAAAAATGCTGCATTTGAAATTGATGAGACAGGTTCAATGAGAGAACAGGGAATTGATTCATTAGATTTGATGGATTTATATTTAAATATAGAAGATACTTTTAATATTCAAATTCCGGATGAAGATGTTAATAAATTAAGTTCTCTTAAGGATTTTGAGATTTATGTTAATAATAAGTTATAAATGAGATTTCCCATACAAGCAATCTCAGCTAAGGATATTGAGTTTAATTATTTTGGCAATGGGGATTATCAAGCAGTAAATATTGCTGGTTTGAGCGAATCTGATCGTCAAAGTATTACTTTTTATCGAGGAGATAATCTTGAGGAGTTATGTGAAATTGAGGCTGGAATACTTCTCGTAGAACAAGAACTGGAAGGGAAAATAGAAAATTGCAAATCCAGCGCAATTGTATTTTGTGATCACCCCAAATACCAGTGGATAAAGATTATAGCAGCCAATTATTCTAATGGTTATGAAGACGATTCAACTTTTGAAACAAAGGATGAGACGATTAGAATTTCTAAAGATGCGTACATTGAATCAAATGTTATAATAGGATCTTTTTCACAAATATATCCTAAGGTTTGCCTATACAAGGACACAATAATTGGCAAATCCTGTGAAATTCAATCAGGAAGTGTAATTGGAGGAATTGGATTGGGTGATGTATGGTATAAAGGGAAATATCACAAGTTGGTACATCTGGGAAGGGTTATAATTGAAAACAATGTTAGTATTGGCACTAATGTTAGTGTTTTGAAAGGAATGCTTGAGGAAACTATTATTGGCGAGGGAACAAAAATTGGGAATAATGTAAATATTGGTCACAATGTAGTTATTGGCAAAAATTGCTACATTTCATCAGGAGTTACCATTGGTGGAGCGTGTATAATTGAAGATAATTGCTGGTTAGCTGTTGGAGCATCTCTGAATGATCATATTCACATGAAAAAAAACAGTAAAATTGGAACAGGATCAGTTTTGATTAGAGACACTCTTGAAAATGGATTTTATTTAGGTAATCCTGCAAGAAAAATTTCTGATCGAATAGATTGAAATCTGAGGTAATAAGATTTTATATGCCTTGACCCTGGGAATTCCGTGTCTTGAGTCTTAGGATTGAAAAATATTTTTACAAACACCTTAGGCTTCTAATCAACAATAGAAATTCCCGTACAACTTCCCAATCTCATTATTTTCAAAATGCTTTGAAAAAGTGTAATTTAGTAACATTAGTTTCGTATTGATATTCCCCGATTTGTTTATAAGCTTATTGAGAATTAAGATTTCGTAATAAAAGCTAGCTCACATGAAAAGTGGAGAATATCTGCTTATAAAAGCAACAGAGAATAATTATGATGATTATTATAAAATCAGGAGTGAAGAGAAGAATCTTTATTGGACCGGATATGAAAAAGCCCCACAATATGAGAATTTCAAAGCATGGTTCGTTGATCGCCTGAACAATCCTCTCAGAGACATTTATTTGATGTATATCAATGAAAAATGTGTTGGTTCACTACATATTGATTTTTATGATGATAATGTTGCTATTGGATATTCAGTTATGAAATCTTATGAAGGAAAAGGAATTGGCACCCGATTAGTAGAAGAAGCTGTTAAGATTGCAAAATTGTCAAAGCTGGAGGGGAAAAATATTCTCCGTGTTAAAGCATGGATTAATTTTCAAAATGTTGGATCAATTAAAGTTATAGAGAAAAACGGTTTTCATCTAACTAAAGATACTGAACTTAAAAAGCGGTTTGGGAAAGAGGAGCTATATTACATATATGCCTTAACAATCTAACTATTTATGATTTTTTTTAAAGCTGAGGCAAACAATAAAATTGGAAGAGGGCATTTTGAGCGCTCAATTGCTCTTGCAAAGGAGCTTATTTCAGCCGGGATTGAATCAAGCTTTATTTTTTCAGATACCCCTCAGCCCTTGATAGAAAAGATTCTTGAAGCAGGCTTCCCTGTTCATATTATCGACATTAATAAGCAATTGGATTCATCTTCATATCTAAACATTATACCTCAGAATTCTTTGATAGTTTTTGATACAGATGATAATAGATTTTATTTCGGATCATTAATTGATGATTTGCGTAAAAGGAATATTAAGACAGCCTGCTATTCAATTTCGGATTTATATACAATCTCTACTGATATTTTAATAAATCCGAATATAGTGTCTCAAATTCACAAGTATAATACAGAATCTTATACCAGGAAATATTTGGGGACACAATATTTAATTTACAGAAATGAATTTAGGGAATTGGCGCCAAAATTTAAAGAATATTACACACCATTAAATTTGTTATTAATATTTGGCAATGCCGATTCAAACCATTTAACAATGTATTTTCTGGATGTTATTGAAAAGTTAGGAAACATCCTGAATAAAGTAAATATTGTTGCTGGGATATTAAATCCCGACCTGGAAAAGATTAAGTCAAAAGTAAATGAAATAAAGAATATAGAAACCGAACTTCATATAAATACTAATAAAATAATAAGTATATATGAAGAAACTGATGTTGCAATAACAGCAGCAGGAATGGCAATGTGGGAAATGGCATTATTTAATATTCCTCAAATGGTTATTGCCTCCAGTCGACGTGAAATTGAGTATGCTAAATATTTATCTGACTTAAATTACATATATAGCTTAGGTGTTTTTTCTGATATTTCTTCCTCTGATGAAATGGCGAAAAAAATAATCGGTATTTTGAAATCTGAGACCTTAAAAGAATTAAAATCAGAAGAATTTCAAAGTATTATTGATCCCAATGGAATAAAAAATATAGTTGACGTTTTAATAGGGGAGATGGATTAAATTGGACATTAAATGAAGAAAATTCTTATCGTCGGAGCAGGAATTGAGCAGGTGGCAGCTATTAAAGTTGCCAAAGAAATGGGGCATTATGTTATAGTTTCAGATATGAGTTTAAATGCCCCCGGTATTAAATTTTCAGATTTGGCTTTTAAGGTGAGTACTACAGATATTGAAGGAAATATTGAGCTCGCTGAAAGAGAAAAAATTGACGGAGTAATGAGTATCTGCTCTGAATCAGCAATCCTAACAGTTGCTGCTGTTGCAGAGAAAATGAAATTGCCCTCATTTACCATGAACACGGCTATTAAAGCGACCAATAAGGCTGAAATGAGAAAAGCCTTATCTGTTAATAATATTAGGGTATCACCCTTTGAAATAGCAGATTGTTTTAATAAGGTGCAGGAATTTACAAATATCAATGAGGGGCCTTGGGTAGTTAAGCCGGTTGATAGTTCGGGCCAGAGAGGAACATATATTATTAATGAAAGAAGCAAATTAAAAGGCGCATTTGAAAATTCAATTAAATTTTCAGATGCAAATGCAGTGCTAATAGACAAATATGTAAAAGGACCTGAAATTCATGTTGCTATGCAGGTGATAAACAAAAAGGTGCATTTTTTGGCTTTGTCTGACAGAATATCACTCAATGAAGACTATTTTGGAATTGCAATTCAGCACCTTGGGCCATCGGTAATTGAAAGTAAAATAGAATTAGCAATACATGATTTATGCAGAAGAAGCGTTGAGTCGATTGGTCTTGTTAACGGAGTTGCAACTTGTGAACTAATACTTGATAATGGAGAGCCAGTTTTATTAGAGATAGCAATTCGTGTGCCGGGGGGATATTTAAGAGAAGTTGCTATGTATTTAAGTGGAGTTGATGTAGTTAAAACCACAATTTGGAATTGTTTAGGCGAAAACAGAGGTTTCGATGAAATGAAAACAGAAGATGTTTATCCCGCCGTATCAGTGAAGTTTATATCATCATTAAATCTGAGTCAAAAAATCAAAACTATTGAAACTATTGAAAATGTTGATAAGATATTAAAGTTGAAGGCTATAAAATGTTGTAATTTTCACTTTGAAAAACCATTTAATGTTCCTGAATTAAATAGCTCTGTTGGTAGATTTGGTGCAATAATAGGAGTTGGAGATAGTAGAGAGAAAGTCATGGAAAAAGTTGACGGAGCATTTAAATTATTAGAAATTAATGACTTAACTTTAGTTAATTACAGGGATACTATAAACAAAACATAACAGATTTATTTTTCAAATGTTTAAAGAAAATGGGGTTTATATTATTGCAGAGCTTTCTGCAAATCACAATCAGAGTTTTGATATTGCAATAAAAACTATCAAGGCAATGAAAACGGCAGGGGCGGATGCTGTAAAGTTGCAAACCTTCTCGCCTGAGAGTATGACGATGAACACAGAGCAGCCTTGGTTTCAAACTAGAAAAGATAGTCACTGGTCAGGTCAGAAATTGTATGATCTGTAT
>JAGLSB010000486.1 GCA_023135955.1 Bacteroidales bacterium
AATGATATACGTCAACAGAAAATTAATAGTAATATTCATTTTTACTTCCCTTATTTCAGGCTGCGTGCAAAAGCATAAAGAAATATCGTATTTCGATACCCGGACTGAAATCAATTATGAAAGTTTAAAAGAAGGTTTTTACAATGCCCCGAAGGAAGCAAAAATGCGTACCTGGTGGTTTTGGATGAGTGGAATAGCAAATAAAAAATCCATTACACAGGACCTGGAGGCTATGAAAACCAATGGTATTGCCGGGGCAATTCTTATAGATAATGGCGGGAATTACTCTCCTCCCGGAGTTGTATTTATGAGTGATGAGTGGAAGGATAATTTTGCTCATGTTATCAGGGAAGCCGACAGATTAGGCATTGAAATTAGCCTGAATATTCAAAGTGGTGCGGGGATCCGGGAAATCCGAATATTGATGCAAACAACGGACTTAGAAAAATCACATGGAGCGAGCAGAAAGTAACAGGACCGAAGAAAGTCGTACTTGAATTGGAAATACCTCCTAATCGGATTTTTTATAAAGATATTACCGTGCAGGCCGTAAAAGAAACACAGTCTGATGTAAAAATACATGAGCAGATAAAAAACTGGAGTATTAAGAGTTTTACAGAAAAAGAAAAGTGGAACAAGGAATTGGATCGTTATGATATGAACCAGTTTTATGATACTTATGCCAACAATGGAGAAGGCTCTGCCATTGCCGAAAATGAAATCATCGACCTGAGTTTGTATTATAAAAATGGTAAGCTTAACTGGGAAGTTCCGGAGGGGGAATGGACTATTATTCGTTACGGTTATACCTCAACAGGAAGACGGAACAACTATGCCAGTGAAGGTTTTAAGGGCGAATTGTAAGAAGCCGTGAAATATCCAATCGTTTTCTGGAAGATTTTCGTTTAACCATAGGGGAAATGGCAGCCGATAACAATTACAGCGAATTACTTCGTTTGGCTCATGCAGAAGGCTTGTCTATGCACTCAGAATCTGCCGGCCCCGCATCTGCCTCCGGTGGATGGATTAAAGACTATGGGAATAAATGATATCCCTATGGGAGAATCATGGGCCAGGGCAAATACACATCGCAATACAGAAGGAAAACGAATGCATATAAAACTTGGATCAAGTGCAGCTCATATTTATGGCAAACGGTTCTTTGCCGCCGAAACACCAACATCAGTTGAGCCAGTTTGGGAAAGAAGCCCGGCTGATGTGAAAATTGTATTTGACCGGGGATTTTGCACAGGCGTTAATCGTGTAAACTGGCATACTTACACTTCATCCCCCGATGAATATGGCCTGCCCGGAATTGAATATTTTGCCGGAACTCACCTGAACCGGCATGTTACCTGGTGGAAAGAATCAAAAACTTTTATTAACTACATCAACCGTACACAACATATGCTTACGCAAGGATTGCATGTGGCTGATGTATTGGTTTATCTCGGAAGCGGTGTTCCGCTATTCGGATTTTTGGATAGCGACTGTGATGATATACCTCCCGGATATGCCTGGGATATGTGCAACAGCGATGTGCTTTTAAACCGGGCAAATGTAAAAGATGGGCGTATTGTCCTGCCTGAATTTAAGAACATCTCCCTTCCTGTTTTAAAGAAAATTGAAAAAATGGTAAGGCAAGGTGTCATTTTAGTAGGTGATCCGCCGGAAAGAGCATCCGGATTAACAGCTTATCCCGGATCAGATAATGAACTTAGAGCCATTGTAGAAAAGCTGTGGGGGAATGTTACTGATGAGAATGATTTCGTAATCTCATACGGGAAAGGTAAAGTTTATGCAGGAACAACAATTGCCCGGGTATTAGAGATAAAAAATATTGATCCCGATGTGGACTGGCAACCAAAGAAAGACATAGATCTGGAGTATATTCACCGGACATCCAATGAGGTGGATATTTATTATGTGTTGAATAAATGGGCATGGAATGGTATTAATGATTTAAACCACAGGAACCTGCCAGTTTTACCCGACAGACACATCCAAACATATTGCACGTTTAGGGTCGATGACGAAAGAAAAATAGAACGTTGGGATCCTGTTACAGGAGAAATTACTCCCGTTAATGTATATGAACAAAATGACGGTTCATATACTTTGCCGGTTTCCCTGGAGCCTGAAGGTGCAGCCTTCTATGTGTTCAGCAAAGCCGAAAAGACAGATCACATAACCAAAATTGAAAAAGATGGTAAAAAGTTAGTGGAAGGAAATGCTCCTTTTACTACAGGAGCATCAAAAGTTTTTATTCGTAATAATAAACTGGAAGTTTTAGATACGGGCAGTACAGCTTAACTGAATCAGGAGGAAAAGAAATAATAATTAACAGCAATGAAGTTATTGATGATAAAGAAATACAGGGTTCCTGGCAGGTTACTTTTCAGGAAAAGGCTTTGTTAGGGGAGTCTTTTATCGCTATTTTTGATAATTTAATTTCCTGGACAGAATCGGATAGACACAAGATAAAATATTTCTCCGGCACTGCTCTTTATGAAAAAAGGTTCTCAGTTCAAAACGAAGAAATACACCGGGGAAGGATTTATCTGAATCTTGGAAAAGTCGGGGATATAGCTACCGTAAAACTGAATGATAAAGAAGTGGGCGTTTACTGGAAAGCTCCATATATTGCAGATATAACCGACTATGTAAAAGAAGGTGAAAACATACTTGAGGTTTCTGTTACTAATTTATGGATCAACAGATTAATCGGGGATGAAAAATTACCACCTGAAGAGCGGAAAACGACAACTAATCTGTCTAATATTAAAGGAAATTATAGTTTTGAAAGATTTTCAAAACCCGATGCAGATAAATATTTGCGTTATTCCGGATTAATGGGGCCTGTAAAGATTCAGTTTTCACAGGTTTATCCGTTGAACTAAAATTGATTCTTTTCGCGAGCTAACAATTAGCAAGCGAGTTTGAACCCACAACAGGAATTCGTGGCAGCCTGGCCTCCACAAGGAATTATAAATGGTCATGGAACCAGAACGGGGATGGTTATTGGGCCAAAAGTCTGCTTTACGCTTATGGATGGGCAGATTCAGTATCATATCCAAATCTAACCCTTCTCACTCTATACCTGAGCGATTACAGGCCCCCTGAAATAACAAGGGCTATTGCATGCGATACTGCCCGGGGTTCCTACATGAGCACATCAAGGAGATTTGGACGGGGAGGAGGTTGGAATAAGGGAATATACCAGGTGGTGTTCGATGGCGGCCCGGCTTTTAATTCTTATATGAGAAGAGATTCGTGGTACACTCAGGAATATACCATGAGTGCTTTAAGCCTGGATCCCGGTCGTGATTATATTCAACTCATCGATCAAAGCCGTGTTATGGGAGTCTCATTTTCCAATGATGTAAATGACCGGATAAATGTCTATGCCGGCAATGTACCGGTAATAAAAGATGTGGAATATAAAATGACGACCTCTAATGGAGTAATTGGCGTATTGGGAGAAAACTGCCTCATTGTAGCACGTGACCCCAATGCGAAAGAGAGAACAACCAACAGCACCAGGATTTTTATCACTGACGGAGATCTATGGGACAACAGGCTTGAAAATGACGATGGGTGGTTCTTTACAATAGCCGGAGACGGATACGCAGGATTCAAAATTGCCGGTGATTCCGGGTATACGGTAATAGCTTCATTATATAATAATGGTTATTATCTTGAATTTAATGACATCTGGGCGCCGGTAGTCATTCAAATGGGAGAAGCAAAAGACTATTCATACAATTTTGAACAGTTTAAGGATTCAGTGAAAGCCAGGCAATTTGATTACGTTGACGGAAAATTAAGCTATGAAGCTATTTCCGGCGATACCTACGAATATTGGAGCAATAGTACCATATTGCCAAAAATCAATGATACAACTTTTAACTTTAATCCCGGTTATACCTATATAAATCCCTATCTGTCATTGAAACATGGCGAAGATACAATTAACATCCTTTATCCGGGTTATCCCGATTTAAAAATCCCCATAACAAAACTACATCCAACCACCAGGATCACCTATGATGATACGATCAACCGGTTTACAGATACCCTCTGGATCACACTGGCAACAAGTGTAGCCATGGATCCGGCTGTTCCAATGCAGATCAGTATGAGTGGTGCTG
Source organism: Bacteroidales bacterium (assembly GCA_023135955.1). Classification (GTDB taxonomy): domain Bacteria; phylum Bacteroidota; class Bacteroidia; order Bacteroidales; genus JAGLSB01. The sequence goes on from JAGLSB010000486.1 coordinate 4,152, forward strand.
CTGAACTTGAACCGACGGATATGCTGAGAGTGAATGATACCTTGTTTACCTTTGAATACCCGATTCCAAAAGCAGATGGTGAGGTTACAATCAGGCTGGGAAATGGAACGGACCTGTTTGGCAACGAAATAGATTCCATTCCTTTGTCAGGGGGAACTTTTAGTATCATCAGGTTTATGCCTGGAGATGTGGATGATGACGGTGAGGTGCTGGCAAATGATGCAGCCTTAACCTTAGAGCATTCGGTTGGAATGGATCCCTTACCGGAAACTGACCCACTGCCCTGGGAACCATGGAGGGACAGTACAGCCAATGTTGATGGTGAAGGGATTATTACAGCTTATGACGCGGGACTGATCCTTCAGTATTCTGTCGGAATCGAAAGTTTTTCATCTGTTTTAAATTCCGGAAATGTAAATGCTGATGTTTATATAGAACAGCAGGGAAAGGATCTGATCTTTTTTAGCTCGGAAGATTTGCATGGACTGAATATCAATGTGAAAACGGGATTATCGCTGCTTGGAACGCCTGAATTTCTTCAAGAGGAATTGCTCACCGCTGTCAACGTCAATGACGTAGTTTACAGGATTGGAGCGTGTACAGCCAATCCGCCGGAAGCAGGATCCTCCCTGTTAAGTATTCCCATAGTTGATAGTGGACCTGTGGAATTCGAAGTTATGGTCAATAATGAAGATAAAACGTTAACAATGGATCTTTTGACAGAAATTGAGTCAAACCCGGAGGATTCCTGGAGGATATATCCCAATCCCACTGATGAAATTATACATATTAGTGGAATGAAGGAGCCTGCAATACTGGAAATACATAATCTTTATGGTTCGCTGGTAAAGAAATCATACCTTGGAGCGGCAGCTAACCTTATTGATGTAGGCAATCTGAATGGAGGTCTTTACCTCTTCAGGTTTATAACAGGTGAAGCAGAAACCATCAGGAAGGTCATGGTGAAATAGTGTTTTAGTTGTTTGGGAAATAATTGAGAATGGTGAAAATTCCCGCAAACCTTACCTCAAATCCTGGAAACATACTGGCACTAAAGAATAAATTCAAAGTATTTGTCCATCTTCGAGCAGTCTTTTCTTTAACTTTTCATATGATACATCCTGCACCGCAACTCCTTCATCTATGGCCATTACCGCTGCTGTGCCAGCACTCTGTCCAAGGATCATGAAAACGGGCTCCATTCTGATCGATCCATAGGCAGCATGTGAAGCAGAGAGACAAACCGGTACAAGCAGATTTTTACACTCATTTTTTCCTGGAACTATCGAGCGATAGGAAACAGGGTATGGTTTCGGAAGCCTTTTTCCAAATCCCCCTTCATTTCGTACAACCATTTTACCATCTGTTTCTACAACCACACGCTGGCAGAAATGAGAATCCATACTATACGATGCGAGTCCGATGCCATCATTCACTGTTGTTTGTGATTCGCAATTAGCCTGAGTCATGACATAATCGGAAACCATCCGACGACCTTCCCTTAAATAAAGTTGATGGGGCCAGTGCCCTGTGTTCTGAAACTCATGAGGATCAAGCCCCCACTTGTTCACTGTCTTGCGCATTGTATCAGGAACCTGTGCATCATTCGCCAGGAAGTACATAAGTCCCTGTTGATAGTTCACATGATCCTGAAAGATCTGTTCCCGAATTTTATATAATTCTGACAAAGGTAAAGGCATTCCCCGACGGGGTGGTGGCATTTCTTTAAATGATCCTGGCTCATAGCTGCCGTCAGGCCAACGGTAATTTCCTCCTACGTAATCGGTAGAGAAACTTCCTGCATTGTTGCTGTCACCCCCTCGCAGCTGTACAGGGCCATCAGTCATGGGTTTTGTTGTATAATTGAATACCCATTTAATAGTTGAATCGAAATTAATAAAACGAGCCAGCAATTCGTATCTGCCGGGATTATAATCCACCGGTTTGGGAAATGGTACCCTATCCTCTTTGTTTGTAAGGAAATGCCTGAAATTGTAGGACTGTACTTTGAAATCACCATCCCCCTCGTGACCAGGCGGCTCTGATGATATTTCAGGAAGCAGGCCTGACTCAGGATCATTCGGATTTACATAGGGGCTAATGGGAAGTCCGCAGAATTGATAAACATTCTGCCATGAAATCCTTTGCCATAACCCGCCAAGGGATTCCCCGTAAGCTCCGGACGGTTCCCTTCCGACACGATAGGAAACATTGGCAGCAGCCAGTAGATCGCCTTCATAGGTAGCATCTGTAAATATTTTAGCACTGATGGTTTCGCCGGTTTCAAAAGTCATGGAAACTAACCGGCCATCCTCCATTTCTACCGACTTCAGAAAACGTTCAAAAAGTACCCTTACATCCGCTTCCTCAAGCATCTTAAGAAAAAGCGACTCAGCTTCAGATGGGTTAAACTGACTGATTCTTCCTAAACGGGAATAAAATTCCAATGCCAAACTACCGATTGATTCCTTAATACCAACGTCAGTAGCAGTCAATCCCCCCGACGTCAATCCTCCCACAAACTGATTACTTGTCAGTAATATCACCTTTTTACCCATCCTGGCCGCCTGGACTGCTGCAGTTACTCCGGCAGGAGTACCTCCATATACGGCCAGGTCACACTCAATTATTTTTGATTTACCGGAATCAACCTTTCGGTAGTAATACAGCTTTTGAAAATTGGAATTCTCATAAGAAATATGAGATGATGATATACAACCGCAAAACATTACAACCGCAATCAGAACCAGTTTATTCATATTTTTTTCATTAATGTACACTAAAATTTAAATATATGCTTAATTCTACTTTACGAAGTTAAAAAAATCTACTATACTTTTGTATATCAACAATATAATGCTACTTTTAGGGAAAGAATCATACAGTAATCATCTCCCGATTGAATTAAGGCAATGGCTAAATTTCAAT
>JAGLSB010000487.1 GCA_023135955.1 Bacteroidales bacterium
TCTTAAAGATATTGCAGAAATAACCGATCTCGATATTTCAACGGTATCTCGTGTTGCAAATTCGAAATATATTCAGACGCATTTCGGGATCTATCCTTTGAAATATTTTTTCTCTGAAGGAATGCAGACAGAATCTGGTGAAGAAGTGTCGACAAGAGAAATTAAGAAAATTCTAGAGGAATGCATTAATGGAGAAGAAAAAAGAAAACCTCTTACCGACGAAAAATTGTCTGAAATATTACAAGAAAAAGGATACCTTATTGCTCGACGTACAGTTGCAAAATATCGTGAACAATTAAATATTCCAGTTGCCCGATTAAGAAAAGAAATCTGATTATGCTGAAAAAAATTGCTCAGTCTTTTTCCTTAACCTTTCATCCCCTTCTGATGCCAACTATCGGAATTGTTTTATTACTCTATACCGATTCTTATCTTGTTTATATTCCTGCTCAGGCAAAAAATACTATCATTATTCTAATAGCTATTGGCACATTAGTTCTTCCCCTTGTGATGTTGCCTGTATTTCTATTGCAGGGGAAAATAAACAGTCTTCAGCTAAATGAACAGAAAGAAAGAATATACCCGTTTGCCTTAACAAGTGTCTTTTATTTTCTGACGTTTTTTCTATTTCAAAGAATTCCAGTTTTTAAATTTTTGCATGCATACATGCTCGGAGCATTTTTATCTGTATTTGCGGCTACTATTATTTCCCTTAAATGGAAGATAAGCGCTCATATGATAGGATTAGGAGGATTAACTGGCCTGGTTGCTATGGCCTCAATAAAATTGAATATAAACCTGTATTTTTCTCTTATTGGTATTATAATAGGAACAGGTTTAACAGGCTCCTCCCGATTATATCTCAATGCTCATACTCCTGTACAAGTGTATTCAGGCTATGCTACAGGCTTGATAATAATGATAATCTGTTTGTGGATATATTAATAAATTCTACCAGTTTGTCTGACTATTGTTTTCTTTATACTCTCCAATAATCTCCAGATTTCCTTTGGGTATCCGAATAAAAACCGCCTGTCCAATAGCTTCAATCTCTACTTTTACTCTTTGCTTTCCTAATACCTCCACCAGCTTACCCTCCAAACCCTTCATCGCTCCAATTTTAACTTTAACTTTTTTCCCAACCTTATAATCCTCCTCATTTAATAAAAGCTCCTCCCCTGTTTCTGCATATTTTCTAATCGCCTCTATTTCAGAAGTCCTAATAACTACTTTTTTTCCTTCAATACTAATAAAACGCACTACACCTGTAGTTTTCAATACTTTTAAGTGTTCTTGCTCTTTGATATGAACAAATACATAAGATGAAAATAAAGGTTCCTCAACCTGCTTCTTTCTGTCGCTCCAAAACTTTATCCTCTTTATTAAGGGAAGGTAATGTTCAATTCCATCCCTCAGGAAAAGTGAAGCAACTTTCTTCTCATTACGAGCTTTAGTATAAATTGCATACCAGGATTTCATAATTTTCCTCTCTTCATTAAAGTCCCTTCTAATATATTTCTTTTCACAGTGTATTAAGGTTATTACCAGAAATTCAAAAACCTATCCACAAGGCTCAATTCATTACGTATCAGCCAATATTTTATAAACCTAAAAACTTATATATCAAATTCTTTTTTGATCTTTTCTACGTAATCTAGTTTCTCCCATGTGAAAAGCTCCACTTCTAATTCAACGTCATCAAAGTATGGAGATTTGAATCTTTTCTTAACATTTACTGGTTTACGACCCATATGTCCATAGGCCGCTGTTTCTGAATAAATTGGATTTCTTAGTTTGAGTCTTTGCTCTATAGCGGCCGGTCGAAGATCGAAAATCTTTTTAATCTTTTCTGCAAATTCTCCATTAGTCAAATCAACTTTCGATGTGCCATAAGTATCTACATAAACTCCTACTGGTTCTGCTACACCTATGGCATAAGAAAGTTGTACCAGAATTTCATCTGCAATACCGGCAGCTACCATGTTTTTTGCAATATGTCTAGCAGCGTATGTGGCAGAACGATCTACTTTAGAAGGGTCTTTTCCGGAAAATGCTCCACCACCGTGGCCACCTTTTCCTCCATAAGTATCAACAATTATCTTTCGTCCTGTAAGTCCTGTATCGCCATGAGGACCACCAATTACAAATTTACCGGTAGGATTCACATGATATATTATTTCTTCATTAAAAAATGCCTGAACACGTTTGGGAAGAAGGGCTTTTACTCTGGGAACCAGAATGTTCCTGACATCTTCTTCAATTTTTGCAAGCATGGCACCATCATCCTTGTCAAATTCATCGTGTTGTGTAGAAACCACAATAGTATGAATTCTTTTTGGAGAATGATCGTCGTTATATTCAATGGTTAACTGCGACTTTGAATCAGGACGCAAGTAGGTCATTTCTTTTCCTTCCCGACGGATGGCAGCAAGTTCTATCAATAATAAGTGAGAAATTTCCAAGGCCAGAGGCATATAATTATCAGTTTCACGACTGGCATAACCAAACATCATTCCCTGGTCTCCAGCTCCCTGGTCCATTGGTGTGTCACGATCAACACCACGATTAATATCATCTGATTGCTCGTGAATGGCCGTTAAAACCCCGCAACTGCTCCCGTCGAACATATACTCGCTCTTAGTATATCCTATACGATTTATCACTTCTCGAGCTAGTCTTTGCACGTCGACATAAGTTTTGGTTCTAATTTCTCCTGCAATTACAACCTGACCTGTTGTAACAAGTGTTTCACATGCTACTTTTGATGCCGGATCAAATGCAAGAATTTGGTCTAATATCGCATCCGAAATCTGGTCTGCTACTTTATCCGGATGTCCTTCTGAAACTGATTCTGAGGTAAATAAATATGACATAATTAAAAATTTGATGTGGATCCCAATAATTATCGGGAGAGTGCTCATTACAAGATTACTATAATCGCGCAATAACTAACTCCTTCTCCATATTAATAATAAAGAACAATATAAATCCCGTAAAAGTTTTCTGATTACAAAAAAGACAATTCCTGTTTTAGCATTTTTTTTGGTGGTTGCAATCAGTCAAATTTTTCCACAAGAATTTGTGCAAATGTAATAAAATAAATTAATGTGATAGTATGATAATGTGATCATATAGTAAAAATACTCCTCTTATTCGTTACAAGTACATGGCAAAATGCTCACATCACCCCCTTTTTGGCAAGATATTTGAATATATTCAATTAAAAGGCCTCAGATATTGCTACAAAAACAATTTGTTTTATATTTGTGGCTGGAAAATTGAAAATAAACCAAAACTGATGATTATGACAAAGTTAAAGTCTGCATTAATTCTTGTTTTAGTAATGATTACCGGGGCGATTTTCGGACAAACTTACGAGGACGTGGTTGCAAAATTCAATACTGGAGCTGACCACATAAACAAAGGAGAATTCACTATTGCTATTACCCACTTACAAGAAGTGCTTGCGATGGCGGAAACAATTGGCTCAGAAGCCGATGACCTGGCCGGAAAGTCAAAAACTCAAATTCCATTGCTTAATTACCAAGCCGCAATCGGTTTTATGAGGCAAAAAGACTATGAAAATGCTATCCCATATCTTGAGAATACAATTGATCTGGCCAATGCCTATGGCAATAATGCTGAGTATAAGGATAAAGCAATGAAGTATTTGCCTCAACTTCTCACCGGAGTGGGAAATCAAAGAATAAATTCTGATTGCGAAGGTGCTGTAGAGCTATTTGAAAGCGCTGTTAAATATTCCCCAACTTATGCCAAAGCTCATCTTGGATTAGGCCTCTGTCATAAGTCCAATTATAATGAAGAGGAGATGATTGAGTCGCTAACAAAAGCTATAGAGTTGGCTAGTGCTAAAAACGACGCAAAAACAGTTGTCATGGCTCAGGAGGGATTATCAAGTTATTTTGTTGAGATGGGTAAAATGGAACTCGAAGATATGGATCCTGCTGCTGAAGATTTCGATTATGCTGTTGAGGCTTTTGAAAGGGCTCTGGAATTTCACCCTGAAAATTCAGATGCAAATTATCAACTTTCTATAATTAATAACCGTTTGGCTGAGTACGACCTTGCTCTTAAGTACGGATTAAAAGCTCTTGAAAGTGAAACTGTTGAAGTAAAAATAGCCGCCATCAATTATGAGATCGGTAATGCTTATTATAATAATGCTGAACTTGACCTTGCCTGCGAAGCATTTAAAAAAGCATTGGTAGATGTTATTGAAGATATCGCCCGGGCGAAAATGGAAAGAATACCAGGGTGTGAGTAGGAGGTGGGGGCTGAACACAGCAACCAGATTTTTTTCCTAAATTTACCGAATGTCGATTAAAGTCCGGTCTTTAACAAAAATTTACGGAACTCAAAAGGCCGTAAACAATATTAGTTTTGAGATTCAGAAAGGTGAAATTGTTGGATTTATAGGGCCAAATGGGGCTGGAAAATCCACTACAATGAAAATTCTTACTGGTTTTTTACCTCCTGATTCCGGCGAGGCTTTCATCAATATGCTGAATGTTCGTGACTATAATCTAAAAATCAAAAGCCTGCTAGGCTACCTTCCTGAAAATAATCCTTTATACCCTGAAATGTATGTGAGAGAATATCTCGAGTATGTTCTAAAAATATATATGGGATCATTTCAGACTGATGAAATTATAAAGAAGTATTTATCGGTCGATGAAGTAATAGAGCTTACCGGTTTAGTAAGTGAACAGCACAAAAAGATTGGAGCATTATCAAAGGGTTATCGTCAGCGGGTCGGTCTTGCTCAGGCCATTAACCATAATCCAGATATACTTATTCTTGATGAACCCACAAGCGGATTGGATCCGGGCCAGATAATTGAAATTCGAAATCTGATTCTATCATTGGGGAAAGATAAAACGATTCTCCTCTCAACACACCTCATGCAGGAAGTGAAAGCTATCTGTAACAGGGTGATCATGATTAACAAAGGAGAAATAATTGCTGATGGATCTGCCGAAGAAATCAGGTCGGCACAAGAATCCACTATTACTATTATCCTCGAGCTAGACAAAATATCAAATCCTGAAAAAATTAATGAAATAGAAGGTGTGCTGCAGTATAAAAACCTGGGTGAAAATAAACTCCTTATTGAAAGTACTGAAGACAAAGATATCAGACCTAAATTATTTAGTTTTGCCGTTGAAAACGAATTAACCATTCTCTCTCTGCAAAAAAAAGAAAAAAACCTGGAAGAAGTTTTTCGGGATCTTATGGGGTGAGGGATGATTTGCTGATGTGCTGGTGTGCTGGTGTGCTGGTGTGTTGATTAGAATTTCATTGATCGCTATTTATTTCATTAACTTTACTTAAAAAAAAATAAACTGAATCATGCTTTCAATATTTCACAATTATATATATAATAGAAATTTTTATAGTTGTCGCCATTGCTTTTGGACTCTAATGTATTCACTCATTTTCTCTTTCACTCTTTCACTAACTTCTCCCCTGACTGCCCAGCAAATACCTGTCCACCCAACAAATCAGGTGTACTCTTACCTTACAGAGCTTAGCAATT
>JAGLSB010000488.1 GCA_023135955.1 Bacteroidales bacterium
CGCATCCTTCAAATGAAATGTCTAAAAAATGTCCCTCCTTGTGTTTAATCTTATATTGTACATCGGATGCATATCCACGCTCTTTAAAGGCAGCAAAGTTTTCATCAAAATGTGATTTCCAGTCCGGATGTAGAAGTTCCGAAAAACATTTGCCAATAACTTCATTCTTTTCGTAGCCAAGTGTAGCTAGCCAGGTAGGATTTACATCAAGAAAGTTACCATTATTATTTAAGGATTGATAAGATAGGGGTGCGTTATCGTATAAAGCTTTGTATTTTTCTTCACTTTCTTTTAGTTCAGTTGTCTTTTCAATTATTTTATCTTCGAGAAGATCTTTATCCTCCCGTAATTTATCTTCAGCTTCTTTTATTCTAAGCATTACTCCTACTTGAGCGGAAAGTTCAATCGGGTCAATTGGTTTGGATAAAAATGCATCAGCTCCATTGTTGAGACCCTTAACACGGCTTTCAGAATCAGTTCTAATTGCAGTGACCATCACAACAGGAATATGTTTTGTTAATTTATTTTCCTTTAAATTCTTGCATGTTTCGTAACCATCCATCTGTGGCATTATGATATCCAGAAGAATTGTATCAGGTTGCTCTTGTTGGGCAAGTTTAATTCCTTCTTTACCTGATCGGGAGGTTAGCACTCTGCAGTTTGGGATATGACTTCTTATTACTGTCTGGATGGTTGTTAGATTGTCCTGCTGATCGTCTATTGCAAGGATTATTTTCATAATACTTTTTTATTATTTTGTTTGTTCTTTGCTTAGCGTCATTTGTGATGTGCACGTCTTTTGTTTCGGGTCATTTACTGTGTGTCATTTGTGCTTCGCAGGTCAATTGTTACTTACATTTAATGCCGCGCGAAGCGCAAATGACCATCAATGACCTTTTCTTCCACCCCCACTCAGCAATCCAATAATCTTTTTCTTCAATTCTTCAGAATTTATCGGTTTAGAGATATAATCATCACAACCAGCCTGGATGGCCTTCTTACGGTCACCTGAGAGGGCGTAAGCTGTCTGGGCTATAATCGCAACATCTTTATTAAACTCCCTGATTTTTTTTGTGGCTTCATATCCATTTATATCTGGCATTTTAATATCCATCAATATTAAATCAATATCATCATTATTCTTACTGATTTCAATTCCTTCTGTTCCGGTTCTTGCATGTAAAAAGTTGCTACTCATTTCTTTAAGTATTTCGATTAGGAAGATATCTGCAGTTTCATCATCTTCAACAATCAAAATTCTGAGATTATTAAGCTTATCTTTTGTTTTTTGCTTATTATCAGAAGCGATTGTTATAGTTGTCGCTAAGGGTTTATTTTTATAGGGAATTGTAAAATAAAACTGAGAACCTTTTCCTTTTTGCGATTTAAGCCAGATTTTACCACCAAGCATTTCTACATAAGCCTTTGTAATTGAGAGGCCTAATCCTGAACCTTCCCGAACCTGAAGATCTTCTATGTCAGCTTGTACAAAACGATCAAAAATGGCCTTCTGTCTGTCTTTAGGAATGCCTATTCCTGTATCTTTTACATAGAATTGTATTAGGTTTGCTGAGTCTTTCGAAGTATCGGTTGCTGAGCTTGCCGAAGTATCGGTTGCTGAGCTTGCCGAAGTATCGGTTGCTGAGCTTGCCGAAGTATCGGTTGCTGAGCTTGTCAGATTATATCCAATTTCTATTCTTCCTTTGTCTGAATACTTAATGGCATTTTTTATAAGATTTGCGAGGATTGCGTAGAGCTTTTCCTTATCTGTTTCAATAGTGGCATCCTTGTCTTCTAAAGTGCTATTATGGTAAAGTTGCATTCCTTTATTCTCAACTTCCGGTTTAAAAAAGTTATAAAGATCTTCAATTTCCTTGTTTATATTTGTTGAGGTGATATAAACATCCATCTGCCGGGCTTCTATTTTCGAAATATCTACCAGGTTGTTAATAAGACTGAGCATGCGCTCGCCGCTTTTTTCAATAATATCTACATATTCTTTCTGTTTGTCTCTACCAAGCTCAGGTTCTTTAAGTAAATTTGAAAATCCAAGGATACCATTCATGGGTGTTCTGATTTCATGGCTCATATTAGCAAGAAAGGCCGATTTTAACCGATCGGATTCAGTGGCTTTTTCAAGTGCTGCTTTCAGATCCTTTTCTGCCTTTTTTCGCTGAGAAATATCCACTACTATTGTAACTACACCGGTAACCTTTTTCCCTGTTTTTAGTGGTATTCTTCTTGTCTCGGTAGTTATTATTTGATCTCCTAATTCTTTTTTCTCTTGTGTAATATTTGATTCGCCGGTATCCAAAACACGCAGATAGTTGTTGATATCAACATCGGTTATAAATGGAAAAACATCTTGAATATTTTTGCCAATTAATTCTGTTTCAAAGCCTAATAGTTCACACCATTGCTGTACTTTTCTATTATAAAGTCTGATTCGAAAATCGGAATCGATAAGATGCATTGCATCATCGAGTGAGTCAAGGAATATTCGCAGAAGAGTTTCGCTTTTCTGAAGTTCCTCTTCTGTTTTCTTGCGATGAATTGATATACTAATCTGGTCAGCGATAAATTCGAGCATCTCCAAATCCGATTCGTTAAATGCAGATTCATCATTATAACTCTGAACTGCAAGTACGCCCGTTACTTCCCCATCAATTATAAGAGGTACTCCAAGCCATATTTTTGAGCTAGCTCCGAAAATTTCAACATGACCCTCTTCTATTAACTGCTTTATTTTCTTTTTATTGGCAATAAGGGATTTTTTAGTGTCAATGACATATTTTGTGAAAGTTTTTCCAGCTGGAAAGGAAGTATAATTATCTTTTATGTCAGCAAAAAATGGTAATGATATTGTGTCGGAGTATTTATCGTAAAGCGCAACATAAAAATTTGTAGTATCGATGATTGTTCCTAATTGTTTTCGTATCGTTCCAATTAATGTTTTAAGGTTGTCAGTTGTAATAATTGCATTGGAAATATTGTATAAGAGCTTTTGGATTAACTCACTACGTTTACGCTCGCTAATGTCAATTGATCTTCCCTGAAAACCTATTAACTGTCCCTCATTATTAATTAAAGGATTAGATCTGACCTCAACATCAATTAAAGTACCGTCCTTTTTAATTTGCTGAATTTCAAATCTGGCTTGACCCATCTCTCCTTCCTGATATTTGGCAACTAATTGTTCGGCTTCATTTTGTATGATCTTCATTCCTTCCGGTGGCGTAAAAAAAGCTGGATCAAGTCCCATAAATTCCTCTTGAGTATAGCCCAGGAAGTTAAAGATCGCATTGTTAACGAATGTCATTTTAACTTCAAGGTCTGTTGTCCAGATTGTATCCAAAGTATTTGTGGTCATGAGGCGAAATTTCTCTTCGCTTTCTTGTAATTTATCTTCTGCATGTTTATTTTTAGTGATATCACGAACAAATTCAACAATACCTGTTATTTTCTTCGAATCAGGATCTATCATTGGATAACTGAAAAGCTCAATCCACTCTACGGAAGATCCC
>JAGLSB010000489.1 GCA_023135955.1 Bacteroidales bacterium
CCCATCCGTATTTTAAAGGAAATTGCAGTCTTATTTTTCCTGAACGGATAAATACAACAATAAAAATAATTAAGGCAGCAAGTGAATATGCCAGTGTTTGTGAATATACAAACCATTCAATTTTAAATTCAGCCCCCCCTATATTTGTCCACAATAAGAGGCTACATATTATGATAACAAGAAATCGGTCTAGAACCGACAAAAAGCTGTCGGTTCTGAAAAGATGCAAGCCGCTAATATTTGATCGCAAGTATAATATAAATGAAAGTAAAAACTGATTTATTATGAGAACCCAAAGAATGTTAAACTGGCGCTGCGAATATCCAAGGATAAATCCAATCCCCAGTACAAACAATGCATAAATAACCGATAACAAAAATTTTAGTGGAACAATCTTAGAAAGATGTTCAGTTAGCAAGCCATTATTTTGAGCAATACTGCGATTATTAAAATTCGTAATTCCGGCATCTAATAAAATATTCAAAAGAATAGAAAGGCTCAATAATGAGAAATATAATCCATATTCCTCTGCGCCTACATTATTTTGAACGCCTCTGTCAATCCCAAACATCCAGAAAGTTTTAACAACCAGATTAAGGAAAAATATCAGGGCAAAATTTGTAATGAATTTTCTTTTCAATGTTCCGAAAGTTAATTGTGCAATATAACTGTTTTATGGGAGATTTATTATTATCGGAGGGGAAAGACAGGGTCAACGCATTTAAATATCTTAAAGTAGGGGTGACCCTTGTATGCGACTACGTAATTCCAATAAGCCTGAAGGGCTCAAACATCAATAACCACGGGTGAAACCCGTGGTAAAGTGAATATCCAAAAGGATCAGCCCCAATATTTTTGCCTATGGCAAAAATATTGGGGCTGGTGTCATGCTGCGATTCCAGGCCACGGGTTTCACCCGTGGTTATTGACGTTTTGCCCATTCAGGGCAAATTGAATAATAGTATAAACTAAATATTCCTGAAAAAAAGCAAAAAAAGAAGGTTCATAAGTAAAGACCCAATTTTAGAGGAATAATGATTGCTTCCTTAAAAATCCATATTTAATAAGCTTTGCCCCTCGGAGTTTCAATTATTTTTTACATTTTTAGGGAAAGTAGATTGAAAGTGTTTCATTTTTACTTTTTAATAGATCCTATATCTAACAACTTTTCAGACTAGTTAGCTAATCCAATTTTTCCATATCTTTAAAAAATAATTTCATTTATGAAGATTGCTATTAATACACGGCTTTTACTTCCGAATAAATTAGACGGAATAGGATGGTTTTCCTTTGAGACATTAAAAAGGATTACTGAAACGCATCCAGAGCATGATTTCTATTTTTTATTTGATAGAAAATACTCAAGTGAATTTATTTTTACGGATAATGTTCACCCGGTAATTGTTCGTCCTGTTACCAGACATCCTGTTCTATGGTACATTTGGTATGAATGGTCTATCCCAAGAATATTGAAAAAATTGAAAGCTGATGTATTTGTTTCTCCAGACGGTTATATTTCCCTTAGAGCAAAAATTCATTCCGTTTCTGTTATTCATGATATAAATTTTTTTCATCGGCCGAATGATCTGCCCTTTTTCTCCAGGAAGTATTATAATTATTTTTTCCCGCGCTTTGCAAAGAAAGCAGCTAGAATAGGTACAGTATCAAAATATTCTGCAAAGGATATATCTGAGTCTTATGGAATAGATATTAGCAAAATAGATATTGTTTATAATGGTGTTAACAATAGATATGGACCCATTGGATCAAATCTGGTGACCAAAAACCGATTAAAATATAGTTCCGGATTGGCTTATTTTGTATTCGTCGGCACACTTCATCCACGTAAGAATATTGTGAATATGCTTAAGGCTTATGATATATTCCGAAGGAATAGCGGATCTAAAATTAAAATGGTAATTGTTGGTGAAAAAATGTTTCTGACCAAAGAAATTGATAATGCACTAAAATCAATGAAATTTGGCAGTGATGTAATTTTTACGGGCCGATTAAGTCCTGATGATTTACATCTTGTTATTGCTTCTGCTCTTGCAATGACCTTTGTTCCGTATTTTGAAGGATTTGGAATCCCTTTACTGGAAGCTATGAAATGTGGTGTGCCTGTTATTGCATCAGACAGAACATCTCTTCCGGAAGTAGGTGGTGATGCAGCAGTATATTGTGATCCGGATAATACTGATGAAATCGCACTGGCAATGCAGAATGTTTCTGAGAATGATGATTTGAGAAGGGAATTTATTAGCAAAGGATTAAAAAGAGCAAAGGATTTTAATTGGGACAAAAGTGCGGAACAATTTTGGAGTTTAATTGAAAAAGTTCTTCATGGCTCTTAAACCTTTTCATACTTCAGATTTGACAGAAGCAGGATGTGATGAGGCCGGAAGAGGCTGTTTGGCAGGTCCTGTTTATGCGGCAGCTGTTATTTTACCTCCGGATTATTTTCACCCACTTTTGAATGATTCAAAACAACTTTCTGAAAAACAAAGGAATATTATAAGACCTGAGATAGAAAAAGAGGCGATAGACTTTGGAGTATCCTGGTGTACTGCTAATGAAATAGATGAAATAAATATTCTGAATGCTTCCTATCTGGCAATGCACAGGGCTGTTGATAAGCTAAAAAAAATTCCGGAACACCTAATTATCGATGGGAATAGATTCAGACCCTATAAAGCCATCCCACATCATTGTATTATTAAAGGTGATGGACTATATTTTTCTATTGCGGCGGCTTCAGTTTTGGCTAAGACATATAGAGATGAATTTATGTTCCAAATTGACGCTGATTTTCCTGATTATAAATGGAAGAACAATAAAGGCTATCCAACAAAAGCTCACCGCGAAGCTATAAAAAAATACGGCACCAATAAGTGGCACCGCATGTCATTTCGTTTGCTGGATGAACAAATGAGTATAAATTTTTAGAAAATAAAACCGAATGTAAAAAGGTCGTTTACGGAGTTTCTTCTTTTAATTCAAGAAAAAGCTCGTCTAATTGATCAGGTGCTATTGAAGAAGGGGAATCGATCATTACATCGCGACCTGAATTGTTTTTAGGAAAAGCAATGACGTCCCTGATGGAATCTAATCCGGCAAATAAAGAAACCCAACGATCAAATCCAAATGCAATCCCTCCATGAGGAGGAGCACCATACTTAAATGCGTTCATTAAGAATCCGAACTGGTTTCTGGCTTCTTCATCAGTAAATCCTAAGTGCTTAAACATCAGTTTTTGGAGTTCTTCATCGTGAATTCGAATTGATCCGCCACCAAGTTCAACACCATTAATTACTAAATCGTAAGCTTTTGCCCTTACTTTACCCGGATCGGTGTCCAACAAGTGTAAATCTTCAGCAAGAGGTGCAGTAAAAGGGTGGTGCATAGCGTGAAAGCGGTTTGAATCTTCATTCCATTCCAAGAGAGGAAAATCGACTACCCAAAGTGGTTTGTATCTATTATTATCTTTCAATCCCATTCTTTCAGCCATTTCAAGCCTTAGATTTCCGAGCTGAATTAGAGTAGTATT
>JAGLSB010000049.1 GCA_023135955.1 Bacteroidales bacterium
AACCAATCGAAGGCAAAAATGTAAAAACAGACAAGTTTAATGTATTTACAGATACAAGCAATATTGACGTTATGCCCTTTTACCCCGACCTGCCAATTGTTCGAACCGAAATCGCCCATCACTATGATTGCATTCGTCAAACCGATGATGACGTGGGCAAAATTATCGAGGCGCTTAAAAAAGAAGGTTTATACAATAATTCAATTGTATTTTTCTGGACCGACCATGGAATGCGACTCCCACGACATAAACAGTGGTTGTACGAAGGAGGAATCCGGGTACCGCTTTTAATTGCCGGGCCAGGTATTAAAAAAGGACAAGTGCGAGATGATTTGGTAAGCGGTATTGATATTACCGCAACAACCTTAGCCCTTTGTGGAATTGATATTCCAAAGTATATGGAAGGAAGAGATATGTTAGCGAATAATTATAAACGAGATTATGTGGTTAGTGCCCGCGACCGTTGTGATTTTACCATCGAACGGGTGAGAGCCATTACTACTGAACGCTTTAAGTATATCCGAAACTTCCTTACTGATCGCCCGTTTATGCAACCTCAATACCGTGATGGCCGTCCGTATGTTGACGATTTGAGGGCGTACTACGAGGCCGGAAAAATGAATGAAGCACAGGCCCTTATGTGGTCGGAAACAAGAGTGCCGGAAGAACTTTATGACCTTGAAAACGATCCGCACGAAATAAATAACCTGGCCAACAATCCGAATTATTCCAAAGAATTGAAAAAGCACAGAAAATTGCTGGAAAATTGGATAAAAGAAACGGATGACAAAGGTCAATATCCGGAAACAAAAGAAGCTCTAAAAGGCGCTTTGCAGCAATGGAACGAAAAAGCTGTAAATCCGGAATACGAGAAAGCGAGAAAGAACTAGACGATATATGAATCAAGAGTTTTTAAAACGGTGATATTTAAGTATTTGACTTTAATAACTATAGCCCTTTTCTCTATAAGTGCTTGTGCGAATACAGAAAAAAGTGTCCGCGTTAAAAACAGCACCACTGTATGTCGCAATTTCACTTTGAAAACTGTTATCCTTGACAGCTCAGATAAAATAATTGCTGAAATTGAAGTATTTGGAAAAACTAATTAATACAAAAACATGAAGACATTTTTAAAATTATCAATCCTAAGTATCTTCCTAATTTTAGTTTCATGTAGAAAAACCAATATTCAAGATAATGCTCAAAAGCTTTGGTACACCAAACCGGCTACCAATTGGCAATCAGAAGCACTGCCCATTGGAAGCTGAAGTTCTTGCTTCAAGCCAGGGTACTTGTAAAATCCGATACGGGGAAAATACGTATTCAAAAGAAATGAAAGAGGGAGAAAAATGGGTGCTAAACCTGGATTAATACCAGGATTCATAATTTGAAATAAACAAAACAAGTGTATAATGAAACGAGCATAATAAAAGTCTTCTAATACACAGAAGCATGATTATGCGAGTTCCATGAGTTACCAGAAAAAATCAATTATAAACGAATGAAAACAAATTTTTTAAGAATTACTTATGCATTGATTTTATCCTTTCTGCTTTTATCATGTGGAGAAGAGCAGCAAAGAATAAGACAATCATTTAACGAAGACTGGCTTTTTAGCAAAGGAGAAACAGGAACGGAAGCTTCAATATCCTTTGACGATTCTGGATGGAGAAATCTTGATTTACCTCACGATTGGGCCATTGAAGGGCCATTCGACTCACAATATGATACGCGTACCGGTGGTTTACCCATTTACGGAACGGCATGGTACCGCAAAAATTTTACGATTGATGACAAACAGAAAGGCAACACCGTTACTGTTGAATTTGATGGTGTAATGAACAACGCCGAAGTTTTTCTAAACGGTGAAAAAATAGGTGCCCGTCCATTTGGTTACATTGGCTTTCAGGTTGATTTAACACCTCATATAAAATATGGTAAAGAAAATGTTTTGGCCATTCGTGTGGATCCAAAAGAACTATCAGCACGTTGGTACCCCGGTGCAGGAATCTACCGGAATGTGTGGCTTGAAATTAAAAATCCGGTGCACATAGCACATTGGGGAACATACATTACTACTCCGGAAATAAGTGATGAAAAGGCAGAAGTTAAAATTGAAACAACAATTCAGAATAAGAAAAATCTTATAGGCAAGTTTGCTCTTAAAACAATTGTATATGACGCAGACGGAACGGAGCTTACTTCAAGCAAAAATAAGATAGAATTTTCTTCAGAAGGAGATGCTGTATTGAATCAGAATCTGATCGTTTCCAATCCAGTATTATGGGAAATGGATAATCCTCATTTGTACACAATAAATTCGGTATTGTACAAAAGTGGAACTGTAATCGATACCTACAAATCAACTTTTGGAGTCAGAACTATTGAATTTACACAGGAAAATGGATTTCAACTCAACGGAAAGAAAGTTCGCTTCCAAGGAGTTTGTCTGCACCACGACCTGGGACCTTTGGGTGCAGCAGTGAATTACCGTGCTACCGAGCGTCAATTGGAAATTATGAAAAGTATGGGTGTAAATGCCATACGTACCAGTCACAATCCACCATCACCGGAACAACTGGAGCTTTGTGATAAAATGGGTATCCTGGTTCAGGTGGAAGCCTTTGATGAATGGGCCATAGCAAAAGTAGAAAACGGTTACAATAAATTCTGGAACGACTGGCACGAAACCGATTTGCGCGATATGATTAAGCGCGACCGTAACCATCCTTCTGTAATCATGTGGAGCATTGGAAACGAAATCAAGGAGCAACAAAAGAAATTTGGAGGCAAAGTAGCCCAAAGTCTTACAGATATTTGTCATGATGAGGATCCAACCCGCCCTGTTACCGCAGGATTTAGTAATTACCCTCAATGTGTAATAAACGGTCTTGCCGGAGCCATCGATGTGATAGGCCTCAACTATAAACCAACTCAATACGATAATATTATAAAAAAGAATCCTGATTTTATCGTTTATGGCTCCGAAACATCTTCGTGTGTTAGTTCACGGGGGGTGTACCATTTGCCGGTAGAAAACTACGACAAACACCAATCACTGCAACTTACAAGCTACGATATTATCAGTCCACCATGGGCTTATCCGCCCGATTTTGAGATTTATGCACAGGAAACAATGACACATTCCTTAGGAGAATTTATCTGGACGGGGTTTGACTATTTAGGCGAACCTACTCCCTTTAACGGACGCGATAACGAAACCCATGGCAAATGGGGAGGTGAGTGGCCTTCGCGCAGTTCATATTTTGGAGCAGTGGACTTATGTGGCTTTCCCAAAGATCGCTACTACTTCTACCAAAGCAGGTGGACAAAAGAGCCAATGGTGCATATTTTACCTCACTGGAATTGGGAAGATTCAGAATACGAAACAATTCCGGTTTACTGTTATACAAATGGCGATGAAGCCGAACTTTTCCTAAACGGTAAATCACTGGGAAGAAAAAAGATGGGAAAGGATAAAACCACTATCCCAGCAGAGTTTAGCTGGTGGAAAAAGCCGGAAACAACCTGGGATTCACCATACAGACTAAACTGGAATGTAAAATACCAGCCTGGCGAATTAAAAATTGTGGCCTATAAAAACGGAAAAGTACATGCTGAAAAAGTAATTAAAACAGCAAAAGATGCAACAAAAGTTGAACTTGTTCCGGACAGAAAAGAAATAGCAGCCGATGGCAGTGATTTATCGTTCATCACCGTAAGCATTACAGATGAAGATGGAATCTTTTGCCCTAATGCAGATAATTTGGTCTCTTTTGAAATTGAAGGTGCCGGAGAAATTACAGCAGTGGGCAATGGTAATGCAGCCACTACCGAATCATTTCAGGCTAATCATCGCAAAGCCTTTAGCGGAAAATGTATGCTGATTGTAAAAAGTAAGAAAGACGAAGCCGGAGAAATAAAAATTACGGCTACATCAGAAGGATTGGCATCGCAGAATATTACAATTAAAAGCCTTTAAAATAGTATAAGTAAATTAAATGAAAAAAATTATATCAATAGTTTTGTTTGTCTGGTGCATAACAATTGTTCATGCCGAAACTTATTATGTAAATGCCACAAGCGGTAATGATACCAACATTGGTACCACCACAAATCAGGCATGGGCATCATTAAATAAGGTAAACGGGCAATCATTTAGTCCGGGGGATAGTATTCTCTTTAAAGCAGGTGAAATTTGGAACGGGCAATTACTTATCGATGATAAAGGGACAGAAAGTGAACCGATTGTTTATTCAAAATATGGAGAAGGGAATAAACCACAAATTAATGGAAATGGTGAAGATATTTACACCGTTAAACTTGCTGATGCAAGTTATACTGAATTTTCAGAATTTGAAATAACAAATACTGGTGAGACTTCTTTGGCAGGGCGAATTGGGGTTTATATAACTGCAATGAACGGCGATATTCCTGGTGTTGTAGTAAAGAACCTTGAGGTACACGATGTAAATGGTGAAGTAGATAAAGATTTACAATCAAAAGAAACTGGTGCCGGCTGGGGAATATATTGGTCGAATAAGGGAAGTTCAAATGGTCGTTTGGTAGATGCCTTAATTCAGGGATGTCATATTTATAAATGTGAACGGAACGGGATGGGCGGAGCCATTAATCGTAATATTAGGCATTTGCGTTTAAGGGTCAGGCAAAATTTAATTGAACAGGTACCAGGTGATGCTATTATCATGAACACCTGCGAAAATTCAATAGCGGAATATAACGTTGCCCGCGATTTTCCTAGAACATTACCTGAAAGTAACGCAGCAGCAGGAATTTGGCCCTTTAATTCGAATAATACAATTATACAATTTAACGAAGTTAGTGGCCATCAGGCTTATCTCGATGGCCAGGGTTTCGACAGCGATTTTTGGTGCACCGGAACCACTATTCAATATAATTACAGCCACGATAATGGTGGAGGTTTTTTATTGATTTGCGGTAATAAAAACAGAAGCCCGGATGGAGAATCAAGCCCGAATACCGGAACAATAGTACGTTATAACATTAGCATCAACGATGGAGGTAGAACCTGGGGAAAACATGCGCACGATTTTCCCTTAATATATTTTCACGGTAATCCAGAAGGTACCATGATTTACAATAACACCTTTTATTTTGGAAATAAGCAGGAAGAACTGGCAGGAACAGAACCTCATTTTATAAAAGAGATTTGGGGAGAACCTTGGTCCACATCCATTTACAACAACATTTTTGCGTCATTAATACCAGGTGGTAAAATTGATATGCGTAAGAATAAAAATACCTTGATTGATAATAATTTATACTTTAATGTTCCTATTATAGAGGACCTGGATGGTCCAATTATTGATGCCAATAAAATAAATGCAGATCCCCAGTTTTTAAGTATAAATGGACATAAAACAGAGGATTATAAATTAAGTATAGATAGTCCGGCAATAGGGATGGGGCGGTTGATTCCTGATAATGGAGGGCGTGACTTTTTTGGTAATCCCGTTTCGGCAACAGAAGCTCCAAATATTGGCGCCGATAATGGGAAAATGACAACGGACGTATTCCTGAGAAATAAGGAAGAGAAAGAAATGTTTATGGTTAATCCGAACATTACAGACAGTAATATTTGTTTGAATGTTTCGGAATCAATTAAGAATGCCAGCATAATATTAAGCTCACTTACGGGACAGATTATTGAAGAAAGAAACTATAGTTTCTTAAATGAAGGCAGAACGGTATTTGACTTAAGTAATTACTGTAGCGGAATGTATATTGTCTCGCTTGAGGTTGGAAAAAAGAGACAAGTTAAGAGATTTATTAAACGATAAATTATGGGTAAAAAGCTTGTTATACAAACAATTATTGATAAGATGGGGCATGTATTAATCATCTTAATTGTTTATTCAGCTTTATTAGTCTACGGATTGAGAAATATAATGAGTAGGAAAGTAATCAATAAATTAAAAACAATAAATGAGAAAGAATATAGTGTTCTTAGTTATATGGCTTGCAACCATTTCTGTGCAAGCGCAAGAGAAGCAAAATGCCTTGCTTATCATCCTTGATGATATGAACGACTATATTGGAGTAATGGGAGGACATCCTCAAGCCATTACACCCAATATCGACCGTTTGGCAAATGAGGGTGTTTTCTTCTCAAACGCACACAGCAGTGCCCCGATTTGTGCTCCTTCGCGAGCCAGTTTCTTATCCGGGCTTTATCCTTCAACAACAGGAAATTTTGGATTTGCTCATATTGAAATCAATACCGTACTGATGAATTCTAAATTTATTATGGAATATGCGGCAGAGAATGGATTTGAAACCTACAGTACGGGGAAAGTATTCCATAGAAGTGTAGATGATAAATCGCAGATAATAGGTAAAAAACAAGACCAGGGGCCAACAGCATGGGACGGAAGTAACGCCATTGCACATCCCTCAGTACCAACACCCTTTAGAGAAGTTGGCCTCCTGAATGGTTCCTTTGCACCCCTTTCGGATGTACCACAAGGTGGATGGAGAAATAATTACGATGCAAGTACCCCTTTTCGTTACGTTTCAGAAAATGATCGGGATAAAATGTGCGATGAAATAAGTGCCGATTTTATATGTCAATGGATTGATAATCATGAAGTAATGAGGCTAAATGGAGAGGATAAACCATTTTTTATGGCTTATGGTGGCATGAAACCTCATACGCCTCATATAGCTCCAAAAAGATTTTTTGACATGTACCCCCTGGATAAGGTTTTTATACCAGAAATTCTAAAAAGTGACCTTAATGATACTTACTATGAAAATTTTAGCAATTCGGGATTCAAGGATTATGATGCACTGTTATCCACCTATCCTTCAGAGGAAGAAGGATTAAAACGATATGTACAAAGCAAATTGGCCTGTATTACCTTTGCTGATAGCTTGGTGGGGGTTATTGTGGATAAAATTCAGAATAGCTCTTTTGCAGACAACACTGTAATTATTCTTTGTGGAGATAATGGTTTTCATATGGGAGAAAAATCCCGTCTGGCAAAAAATACCCTTTGGGAAGAAAGTACACGCGTACCATTTATAATTAGTGCTCCTGGATATGAAGCATCGAAAGGGAAGGAAGTGCTGCATCCTATTGGTTTAATAGATATTTACCCAACATTTACAGAATTGTGCGGAATGACCGGTGAAACAAAAAAGAATGAAAAGGGAGCTGAATTGGATGGACATAGCTTAAGGACTTTTTTAGAAAATCCCGAAACACAAAGCTGGGAGGGCCCAAATGTTGCACTCGAAGCTGTTCTGAATCCTTCTTCTACATCTATTGCTTTGCAGAATTATGCTGTACGCTCCACAAACTACAGATACATTCTTTATCCCTCTGGCAAAGAGGAGTTATACTATCATGGTAATGATAATAATGAATGGAGAAACCTGATTTTCGATCCTGGTTATGACAGTATTGCACTGGATCTCAGAAATGAACTAAAGGCTTTGGTGCCAGATGTAGGTACCGAAAATGAAAATACAATTCCCAATCTTTTTTTCGACGATTTTGAAAGCTATTCCGAGGGTGATGATTTGTTAAGTGAAGGCTATAAACAAAAACCAGACGAAATAAGCACAATAACAGTTGCCGTAGAAGACAGTAATAAATATGCCAAAACAGTATCGGTTAATGGCAGTATCGTTAGCATGCGAAAAAGCGTTAAAAACCTTACTCCGGGTAAATTGTATTTTTTTGAAGCAAAAACGAGAACAGAGACCAGTGTAAGTGCCGGTTCCTGGGATGCTGAAATACCAAATACTTTAACAAATCATGTTTGTACCGACTGGCTTACATTCTCCATGCCTCTCATTCCAAAAGCAGACTCATGGAGCGGCGGAACTTCCATGAGCTTATGGATTAACTCTTTCCAAAACAAACCATTGGATGTGGATAGTTTTAGATTTTATGCTGCTAAAATCCAAATAATATCTCCCAAAAGCCTTAACTTTAGGCAATTAATCTCAGATAATATATACCAATTTGAAGCAACTATAGTACCTGAAAATGAACCTTATTCATGGTCTGCAGTCAACGGTACCGGCTCAGCTTCCATTGACCAAACGGGAAAACTTACAGCGATTTCTGAAGGAACAGCCAGGCTTATCCTTACGATGGATAATTACCCCCTGGAAAGTTCTTCTATAGAAGTTTTTATTTGGGATGGATTGGTTAATCCAGTGCTTTCAATTGAAGAGATAAGCGAACCTGCTATCGTTGGAATACCGCTTCAATTGAGCTCCACCCTTAATCCGGATTACGATAGTGATATATTGTGGAGCGTGGATGATGAGTCTATTGCTATCATCAATCAAACAACCGGGTTTCTTTTGCCCAAATCTGTCGGAACCATTACAGTGGAGGCTAAACTGTACAATAATGATGAAATTTATGACACAAAGCAAATTACCATTGATCAGGCAACAGCAATAAAAAATAAAAGAACATCCTATTTTAAAGTCTACCCCAATCCTTCTGAAGGAATCTTTTATATCGTTGGAAATAAGAATACAGAAAAATACAAAGTCTATGATACTGCAGGAAGGTTAGTTCATTCATCTCTGGGTAAAACGGTAAATATGATGGATTTTCCCAAAGGGCTGTACTACTTGCAAATAGATGGAAACAAGGTTGAGAAAATAGTATTGAAATAAATTATAAATGAAATGAAAATAATTGCAACAACCGCATATTTACTATTAATTTCGCTTATTGGATTTAATGTTCAAGGTCAGGAAACACCCAATGTCATTGTAATAATGGCGGATGACCTGGGATATGCCGACGTTAGTTTCAATGGTTCTATTGAGATACCTACCCCAAACATTGACCGTATTGCCAATAACGGAGTGCTGTTTACCAGTGGTTACACAACATATTGTGTATGTGGTCCCAGTCGTGCGGGTTTTATCACAGGACGATATCAACAGCGTTTTGGATTTGAACGCAATCCCTTGTACCGGGTAAATGATCCATACATGGGCTTACCACACGATGAAATGACCATTGCTGAATCGGTTTCACAAATAGGATATAAATCGGGCATTATTGGAAAATGGCACTTGGGAGCGCATATCTCTAATCACCCATTAAATCGTGGTTTCGATGAATTTTACGGGCACCTTGGTGGTGGGCACCGATATTTCCCTAATGAATTGACAATTCCCAACAGCTACGATGCTAATAATGAAGATCAGAGTTATCGAACATGGATAATGCGCAATCATTCGCATGAACAAACAGACGAGTATATTACCGATGAATTCTCAACCGAAGCAGTGGATTTTGTAAGCCGTCATAAGGATAATCCTTTCTTCCTCTTTTTATCATACAATGCTCCACATGCCCCAATGCAAGCCAAAGCTGAGGATTTGGCTTTATTTCCTGATTTAGTAGATGAGAGTAATCATAAACGTAAGACCTATGCGGCTATGGTAAACGCGGTAGACAGAGGGGTAGGAAAAGTTTTGGATAAACTGCAAGAGTTAAATATCGAAGATAATACGATTGTTTTTTTTCTGTCAGATAATGGAGGTCCGGAAAGTAAAAATGCTTCAGATAATGGCATATTGCGAGGTGGGAAAAGTGATGTTTACGAAGGAGGTTACAGGGTTCCTTTTGCTATGCAATGGAAAAATAGAATCACTCCAGGTGTTTATGATAACCCGGTTTCATCCCTCGATATTTTTGCTACACTTTCTGCTTTATCAGGCTCACCTACCAATGCTGAAAAACCACTTGATGGTGTAAATCTAATTCCCTATTTATCAGAAGAGGAAGAAGGTAAACCACATGAAACCATTTATGTCCGAAAATTTGATCAGGACCGACATGCAGTGCGACACGGTGATTTCAAAATTTTATACCACAAAGACAACACGAATAAAAAACTATATAACCTGAGTACAAACATCAGCGAAGAAGATAGTGAGAATCTATATTGGAATGCTACTTATCTCACAAAAAGAAACCAGCTGGACTCACTGAAAGCTGAGTGGGAAAAAGATTTGAAGCATCCCCGTTTCCTGGGACTTTTACATGATGAATTGGTTTGGGCAACCAACATAACTCTGTCAGAAACAAACGTGGAAATAAACCCCAACCAAACCAAACAACTATATGCCACCATTTTACCGGAAGATGCATTTAGTAATGTGATTGAATGGAACAGCAATAACTCTGCTGTAGCTTCTGTAGACGAAACAGGTCTTATTCAGGCGCACACCGAAGGGTTTGCACTTGTTACTTCCAGGGTAGTAGACAGGCAACAGGTTTATAAAAGATGTATTGTTAAGGTAGGGAATCCTGCAACTGCAACGGGTATAGTCCTTTCTGATAACAACATAAATGTTTTAACAGGAGAAAAGGCACAACTTTCCGCCACTGTTTCATCCGACGACAATTCCTTATATGCTGTTGAGTGGAGTACGAATAATCCTTCGGTGGCAACAGTAAATGAAAATGGTTTTGTGTTAACCCACAAAAAAGGTTTTGCTGTAATTACAGCTATTGTAATTGATAGTGAGCAAGTGTCAGCAGTTTGCAATATCAATGTTAATGATTATAAAGCTACCACCAATTTGTTTGATATAAATGTGCCGGATGTTGATGACATTAATATTTATCCTAATCCGGTCACCAACGGTTCCTTGACAATAAATTTTAATACGACCGTAAAAAGTGCAAGGGCAGAAATCTATAATGCAGCCGGACAAAAAGAAAAACGTGTGACCATAGAAAAGACAGATCAGTTTGATTTAGATATTTCAACATTAAAGTCAGGGATATATTTCCTAAGAATTAATGTAGAAAATAAAGTAATAACCCAAAAAGTAATTGTGAATCATTTACAGTAGCCATAAAAGATTTTGATCATATGAGTGCGAAGGCAAAAAACAGGACATATAAATCGATTGGACAGCTGCTGTTATGGTTGGAAATGTGACAAAATTGTATTTTTTGGTGCAACAAAATAATTATATATGAAAAAAATTTTATTAAATGTTTTAGTACTGTCCCTGGCTCTTCAGGGGATAGTAGCTCAAAATAAGGAGATAATAGAAATATCAGAAAGTTATATTTCTTCTTTTGTAAAAACAAAAAATGCAAAAGCAGAATTTGCGAATGAAGAATCAATTCTGATTGAGATGGATAAACATAATCCATTGGTAGAATTGTATGCCCCTGAAGGGAAGTGGGATTTGAGTAATAATACAAGCATCTCATTTAAAGTAAACAATATTGGCGATACCGACATTGCCCTCAATTGTCATATTGGCGACCACCAATGGTGCGAAGGATTACTTTTGATTTCGCCCGGAGAGAGCGGAAGAATGAGCGTTTTGGTAAAAGGATATAAACTACCAGAAGAGCATACACTTTCTTTACTATACAAAGACATGAGGGGGCTGCCTGGTGGGTATGTATGGCACTGGGTTCCTCTTGATGCAAAGAGTGTAAAGAAGATAAAACTATCGCTGGTAAACCCTGAAGAAGGGGCAACATTCTCAGTTAGTAATATAATGGCAGAAGGTAATCTGAGTGAAAAATCCTTTGAACAACTTAAAGAGAATGCCTTCCCATTTGTGGATAAATATGGGCAATACATGCACAAAGAATGGAAAGGAAAAATAGAATCAGACGATGATTTACAAACGATAAGTAAGATTGAAAAGAATGACATCGAAGCTTATCCTGCGCCTGCTAACAGGAATAAATACGGAGGCTGGACCAAAGGGGAAAAACTGAAAGCTACAGGTCATTTCCGCACAGAAAAAATCTGTGGTAAATGGTGGTTAATAGATCCCGAAGGATGTTTATTCTGGTCGCATGGCATTACCGGTGTTGGAAAAGGTGCTGCTACTACCCAAGTGACTGGTCGAAGTCATTATTTTTCTGAACTACCAAAAAAAGCATCACCTCGTTTTCAGTTCGCCCGATTAACTGCACAGGGAAAAATAAGCACCTTCAACTATACAGCTTCTAACCTATACCTGAAATACGGTGAAGACTGGAAAAATATATCTCAGGAAAATGCACATAAACGCCTGAAAAGCTGGGGAATGAATACCTTTGGGAATTGGTCGGATACCGAAACGTATATACTACGTAAAACGCCCTACGCTGTAAGTGTAAATTTTCCCTGGAAAAAAGTGGGCGGTAAATTAAAATTTCCAAATGTTTTTCATTCTCATTATAAAACAAACCTTAAAAAGGCATTCCTGAATCATAAGGAAACATGGAACGATGCCTACTGTATTGGTTATTTTGTTGACAATGAACTACATGGATGGGGAGCGATTGGAAATCACGTAATGCTTTCACCGGCAAGTGATAATGCAAAAGTAGAATTGATTAATTTCCTTAAAAAGAAATATTCAGAAATAGCCCAACTAAACAGTACATGGGGAACAAGCTTTATATCCTGGGAGGCACTTCTCAATGCCACACAAAAAGTGAAGGGAAAGGCAGCTTCGGTCGACTTACTGGAATTTGAGAGAATAATGGTTGATCTCTATTACAAAACCTGTAATGAAGTAATAAAAGAAAGTGCGCCCAACAAACTGTATTTGGGAAGCAGGCTACACAACCATTATTATCCCGAAGATCTGGGACATCAGAGGTGGATTGTGCCAATAGCTGCAAAATATTGCGATGTAATAAGTTTTAATCGTTACCGTTTTGCACCTAATGATTTACAGCCACATGACAAGAACATCGACAAACCAATTATTATAGGCGAATTTCATTTTGGTGCCCTTGACAGAGGAATGTTACATACCGGTTTGCGTTCGGTGCAAAATCAGGAACAAAGAGGCAAAGCCTATTATGAATACATAAAAGCAGCCCTGGAAAATCCTTACCTGGTTGGTGCTCATTGGTTTCAGTATGGCGAACAAGCCGTTACAGGTCGTGGCGATGGTGAAAACTACCAAATTGGCTTTCTTGATGTTTGCGACACTCCGTATCAGGAGACCATTGATGCTTGTCGTAAAATTGGATATCAGATGTATGAGATAAGGTTTAACAAGTAATAATAAGTTTATAATGAGAATATTTTACATTTTATTGGTTCTGTTACAATTTGCCTTTGTGGCTGGTGCGCAAACAAAGCATTGGAGATTGAAGAAGAACTAAAAACAGAATAAAAATGAATATCTTAAAAAATCTCAACTTACACCTCGGCTTGATGCTTCTGCTTTTAGGATCTCAATCGGTAAACGGGCAAAAAGTGGAACCACAAAAGCAGCCAAATATTATCTGGTTAATGGCTGAAGATATTGGATTAGATATCGAATGTTATGGTATGCAGGCAGTTAAAACACCAAGCGCAGTGAATATTTACAGATGCTTGACGGGGTTGAAATCGGTTTCCAAAAATTAGCGAAAGACTATAAAAATTT